>JAKSQV010000040.1 GCA_024403935.1 Ruminococcus sp.
GCCCTGCGCGGACGCGGTCGGACGGATGTGCAATACGCGACACGGTTATGGAATCTATCGGTATAAGCGACGGTACTCCGCAGCCTATGTCAACAAAACAGCCGAACTGCTCAAGGTGAGTCACCTTTGCATCTATTATATCGCCTGCGGACAGTCTGCTCATACAGCCTCTGATGTAGTCCTCCTGCGCGGCAGCACGCGACAGAAAGGCACATACATGACCATCATCGCCGACAGTAACATCTGTCACCTTAAAGCATACTATCTTGTTCACACGCGATATAATGGCTATATCGCGTGTTTTTCCTTCGCGTACTCCTACGGCTCCCTCATCGTGGGGAATGATTCCCTCTCCGCACGGAAGCTCGACAATGAGGTCGTGTGCGCCGTTGCAGACAGCCGCTCTCGCTTCAAGTATGATTCCCCTTTTCATAGCTTCCCTGAGTCCGTCCGCAGTTGAGATATACCTTTGATTTTCGGCTGTTCTGTAAAGACAGCCTTCAGGTCTGTAATCCATATTTGTACCTCCGTAAAGTTTTGCTTGTGAGATAATCATATTCTCATCGGAGATGAATTATGCCTACTGCGGAGAAACAATACTGCTGCCGCCCATCGCCGTCAGTATCGAGCTTATCTCTCGTGTACAGCTTCCGTCACAGACTATGAAAACAGTTGTCCTCCTGCGCGGCTTTGGTATGACATCTCCGGAAGCAGGCGATTCAAGCACAGCCGAAAGGCAGTTGAAAGTTGTGACAGCCGTATGGAAATTGCTGTATCTTGTCCCGCGGCTGAGCCGCTCTGCCTTGTCAGAGATACGGTCATATACAAAGCTCGTGGAATACACTCCCCTGACTGAGCTGCGTATCCTACCGAGAGCTGCCTCTGCATACTCCGGAGCTTCAAATTCTGCGGTTATTCTTGTTACCATCGATTATTCCTTCCCGCTCATTAATACACTGCGCTTTCGGGTTTCCTGTCTGTATAATCGGGAGCAGTAATAATTATGCGTATTGTCTATTTTTAGTGAGCGTTTTTATTATTTTTCCACAAACCTGAAAAAATATACCCTCAAAATATTGATTTGAACGGAATTTTAGGGTATAATGTGAGATGTACGATTTTTCAGGGAACAATTATATAAAGGAGTGGGACTGTTGGATGTGCGCCCCGGAGATGTACTGACCATGAAAAAACAACACCCTTGCGGAGCCAATGAAATGCTCGTTATCCGTTCGGGTATGGACTTCAGACTGAAATGCTCGGGCTGCGGCAGAGAGTTCATGGTCCCCAGAAACAAGATAGAGAAAAGCATAAAAAGGATAAAGAGAGAAAACGAGGGATAGACAACAAAACATTAATCATTTCTTGGAAGGAAAGATATAATGTTTGAAAAGCTTGCCCTTATGGAGCAAAAATATGAAGAAATAAGCGCACGGCTTTCAGACGCTGAAACAGTCAGCGATAACAAGCTGTTTACTCAGCTGATGCGCGATTATAAATATATGACTCCCATTATTGAAAAGCTCCGCGAATACAGAAAGGCAGAAAGCTCATATAATGAAGCTATGGAACTGCTTGATACACCGGGGCTTGAGAAAGACTTCAGGGAGATGGCTCAGTCAGAGCTCGAAAAAGGCAAAGAAGATATGGATACCTTCCTGCAGGAGCTGAAGGTTCTTCTTCTCCCAAAGGATCCGAACGATGACAAGAGCGTTATTATTGAAATAAGAGGCGGCGCAGGCGGCGAGGAGGCTTCCCTTTTCGCAAATTCCCTGTACCGTATGTATACAATGTACGCGGAGACAAAGGGATGGAAGCAAGAGGTGCTGAACGCAAATCCTACCGAGCTCGGCGGCTTCAAGGAAATCAGCTTCTCCATTGAGGGCGAGGGTGCTTACTCGCGCCTGAAATACGAAAGCGGTGTTCACCGTGTACAGCGCGTTCCCGAGACTGAGTCACAGGGACGCATCCACACCTCCACAGTTACCGTCGCGGTGCTCGTCGAGGCTGATGAGGTCGAGCTTGAAATTAACCCGACAGACCTCAAGATCGATTACTTCCGCGCAAGCGGAGCAGGCGGACAGCATATAAATAAAACAGAGTCCGCCGTGCGTATCACCTACCTGCCTACAAATGTGGTGGTAGAGTGTCAGGACGAGCGCAGTCAGCATAAGAACAAGGACAAGGCAATGAAGATACTCCGCAGCCGTATATATGAGGCTATGCTGGAGGAACAGGCAGCAAAAGTGGCTTCCGAGAGAAAGATGCAGGTCGGAACAGGCGACCGCTCGGAGCGCATACGCACATATAACTTTCCGCAGGGACGTCTCACCGATCACCGTATCGGTCTTACGATATACAGGCTCGAGGATATTATGAACGGAAATCTCGACGACGTATTCGACGCTCTTGCAACAGCAGACCAGGCCGCTAAGCTGGCAAGTCAGGAAGAATAAGCGCATGGAAACTTTATTGCTGAAAAATAACATTGACGATATAAGATACGCTGCAAAGCTGATTAAGGACGGACAGGTAGTCGGCATACCTACCGAAACCGTTTACGGTCTCGGTGCAGATGCCTCGAATGAGGAGGCTGTTGCAAGAATATTCGCCGCAAAAGGCAGACCTGCGGACAATCCGCTTATTGTCCACCTTTCGGATTTTTCGGATGCGGTGAATTACACATCAGCCATACCGGACCTTGCACACAGTCTCGCCGAGCGTTTCTGTCCCGGTCCGCTCACTATGATAATGCCGAAAAATGAACGTATTCCCATGGTGACATCGGGCGGGCTCGATACAGTCGGTATCCGTGTGCCATCACATCCTGTAATGCACGCGGTTATTGAACAGTCAGGATGTGCGATCGCTGCTCCGTCAGCAAACAGGTCAGGCTCTCCCAGCCCTACTTCTGCGGAATACGTTTTGCGCGATATGAACGGCAGAGTTGCTGCCGTTATCGACGGCGGACAGTCTGAATTCGGCGTGGAATCGACCGTTATCTCCTTTGAAAGCGATGACGCGGTGAGGATACTGCGTCCGGGCGCAATAACCCGTGAAATGCTTCTCGAGGTGTGCGGTGAGGTCATCATTGACCATGCCATACTGAATGAAGTCGCTGAGGGTGCAAAGGTAGCCTCCCCCGGAATGAAGTACAAGCACTACGCTCCAAAAGCGGATATTATTATGGTTGAATCACGGCTGGAGGACTTTGTGTCCCTTGTTGGCAGCAATTATGGGGAAGGTGTCTACGCGCTCATTTTTGACGGCGATGAAACAGACTTCCCATACAGATACCTTACCTATGGGGCTGACAGCTCGGAACAGGCTCACTGGCTTTTCCAGAGACTCAGAGAGCTTGACGATATGGGTGCAGAAAAGGTCTATGTCCGCGCTCCGTCTGCGGAAGGAGTAGGACTTGCAGTATATAACCGCCTCATCAGGGCGGCAGGATTCGAGGTGATAAGGATATGAACAGTCTTGACGGCGTTATGGTGGTCGGACTCACAGGACAGACAGGTGCAGGAAAAAGCACAGTTTCACAGGTCTTCGCAAATAACGGCTTTGCAGTGATAAATGCTGATTCAATTGCAAGAACCGTCGTTGAAAAAGGCACAAAATGTCTTGATGAGATATCTGACTTCTTCGGAAACTGCATACTCAATGAGGATAAGACACTCAACAGAAAAGCTCTTGCAAAAATAGTTTTCACGGACAAATGCAAGCTCGATTCCCTCAATTCGATAATCTATCCTTACATCACAGGTGAGATACTACGTCAGATAAAAGCCCATTCACTGAATGGCGAGAAGCTAATTCTCCTCGATGCTCCTACGCTGTTTGAGAGCCGTGCAGACGATTTCTGTGAACTGATCATTTCTGTGGTCGCTTCACCTGAAATACGTAAGAAACGCATCATCGAGCGTGATGGGCTGACTCCCGAGCAGGCTGACGAACGTATGGGCTCACAGCTCGACGCAAGCTTCTTCATATCCCACTCTGACTACATAATCGAGAACAACGACTCGATAGAAAATGTCAGCGGTATCTCAAATGAGGTCTCTGCTAATATAAGGGATATATTCTACAACAGGATAAATACTTCCGCATCGGCGGAATGATGCAAGGAGACAGTACAATGGAAAAAGAGAACAAAAAATCCAATGCTCTCAAGGAAAAGCTTTTCATCAAGCGCGAAAACGGATACAGCAGAATAAGCAGTGAAGACGAAAAGGCTTGCATGGCTTTTTCAGAGGATTACAAGAATTTGCTCAACAAAGCAAAGACTGAACGCGAAGCTGTTGAAGAAGCTGTTGAACTTCTTAAAGCCAATGGATTTATCGAATACAAGAGAGATATGAAGCTCAGCGCCGGTGACAGGATATATCGTATCAACCGCGGCAAGTCCGTGATAATGTCGATCATCGGTACAGCTCCCATCGAGGAAGGCATAAGACTCTGCGCAGCACATATCGACTCTCCGAGGCTCGACCTCAAGCAGAATCCGCTCTATGAGGACCACGAGCTTGCTCTTTTCAAGACACATTACTACGGCGGAATCAAAAAGTACCAGTGGACAGCTATCCCGCTCGCACTTCACGGCGTTATAATCAAGGCTGACGGTACTACTGTAACAGTATCGATCGGTGAGGACGAGAACGATCCCGTTTTCTATGTTACCGATCTCCTTCCACACCTTGCTACCGAACAGATGACAAGAACAGGCGCAAAGCTTATCAAGGGCGAGGATCTCAACCTTCTCATCGGCTCTGTCCCATTCCGTGAGGATGAGTGCAGCGAAGCTGTAAAGCTCAATATTCTGAACATTCTTTACGAAAAATACGGCATAACCGAAGCAGACTTCATCTCGTCAGAGCTTGAAGCAGTTCCTGCTTTCAAGGCAAGAGACATCGGCTTTGACAGAAGTCTCATCGGCGGATACGGTCACGATGACCGCTGCTGTTCATATCCCGCACTCAGAGCTGCTGTTGACTGCAAAGCTCCTGTCCATACCGTCGTAACCGTCCTCACTGACAAGGAGGAAACAGGAAGTGACGGAAACACCGGCCTTTGCTCGTCATATCTCGAATTCTTCATCTATGACATCGCAGCCAATCTCGGAGCAAACGGCAGACACGTTCTGTCCGCTTCAGAATGTCTCTCCGCAGATGTAAATGCAGCATTTGATCCTACATTCCCCGAAGTGGCCGAGAAAAACAACTGTGCATTCATCAACAGAGGTGTATGCATAACAAAGTATACAGGTGCAAGAGGCAAATCCGGCACATCCGATGCCTCCGCAGAGTATACCGGACGCATCAGACGGCTTATGGACAGCAAAGATGTCATCTGGCAGACAGGTGAACTCGGCAAGGTAGACATGGGCGGCGGCGGTACTGTTGCTGCATATATCGCCAACCTTGATGTTGATACAATAGATATGGGTGTCCCTGTTCTTGCAATGCACGCTCCCTACGAAGCTATTTCCAAGCTCGATCTCTACATGGCATACAAAGCATTCTCTGTTTTCATTGCCGACTGATACAAACAAAAAAGCCGCCATTCATTTGAATGGCGGCTTTACTTATGCTATTTTCAGAATGCAATCTGCTCTGCAATGTGGTGAAGCTTCTCGTCGTAAGGCTTTGACATTCCGAGAGCTTCCTGTATATCATAATCAACAAGCTTATTGTCCTTGAGTCCGACAACACGGTTGCCAATACCCTGCTCAAGGAGCTCTACTGCATAATAACCCATTCTTGTTGCCTCAACTCTGTCTCTGAGAGTAGGATTACCGCCTCTCTGAACATGACCGAGAATAGTAGCTCTTGTCTCGATATTGGTCTTTTCCTGTATCATTGTTGCGATTTCCTGAGAATGACCTATACCCTCAGCAACGATAACAACAAAGTTTTTCTTGCCCTTTGACTGCTTCTCAAGCATTGTCTTTGCGATAGCATCGATGTCGTAGGGAACTTCCTTTGTAATTATGTCAGTAGCACCGCAGGCAATACCTGTATTTACAGCAATGTGACCTGCACCTCTGCCCATTACCTCTACAACAGAGCATCTGTCGTGGGACTGTGATGTATCACGGAGCTTGTCCACAAGCTCCATAGCTGTATTCATAGCTGTATCGAAGCCGATAGTATATTCTGTGCAGGCAATATCATTGTCGATAGTGCCGGGGATTCCGATGCAGAGAACACCCTTTGCAGAGAGATCAGCCGCACCTCTGAATGAACCGTCACCGCCGATTACGACAAGACCTTCGATACCGAGCTCGTCACATTTTTCCTTAGCCTTGATAATACCCTCTTCAGTTCTGAATTCAGGACATCTTGCTGTATAGAGGACAGTACCGCCTCTGTGGATTATATCAGATACACTTCTCTCGTCCATCTTGAAGATCTCACCTGTAAGCAGACCTGCATATCCTCTGCGGATACCGTATACCTCCATGCCCTTGCTGAGAGCTGTTCTTACAACTGCTCTGACAGCTGCATTCATTCCCGGAGCATCTCCGCCGCTCGTCAGTACACCTATTTTCTTTATCATAATAATTTCTCCATTCTGCACCTTGCGCATATTTATCTGCGAGGTTATACTCAACAGTTTTATTCCATACAATATATATTGTACCGCTTTTCGGCTTTATTGTCAAGTGCAATTATGCAATTATTAAAAATAAATATATTTTCCTTGTCCGCACAAGTCTGAGCCTATCTGATAAGCCCGATATTCTCCTTTGGAAATGCCGCTGAAAGCTCTGCAAAGCTTTCCCTGCTGACCTCAATGGTCAGCGAAGAACGCGGACGCACCATTTTTTTCGCATCTGTGAGGAAAAAGCATATTTCCGTTTCACCACGATGTACAGCGCATATCCCGCTGAGTCTGCTCATGGGATTCTCGTCAGAACGGACCTTGATGCACAGTCTCATCCTCCCTGTCATTGACGCGAAACCGTTCTCAGAGACTGCACTCTCGCAGATTACGGAAAAGCTGTCGTCCTTCTGCGATACTCTGCCGCTTATCAGCAGTATATTTCCCTCATTGAATGAAGAACCTGCCGCTGTGAACAGGTCGGGAAATACGACCGCTTCAAGCTCGCCCGTTTCATCGGAAACCACAAGAAAACACATATTGCTGCCGTTGCGGGTTATATGGAGCTTGCGTTCCTGCACTATGCACAGTATACGGACATGCTCGCCGTCCTTATAGCTGCCGCACGCGATGTCGGAAATCTTTGCTGTCCTGAGGAGCTGAGACAGGTGCTCATACTCAGAGACAGGATCGCCGCTGAGATACATTCCCGCTGCTTCCTTCTCCATGGCAAGAAGCTTTTTCTGCTCATATTCAGGCTTGAACGGGATCTTCACATTAAGGCTCTCAGTGTCCGATGAGCCGAACAGGTCAAGCTGACCTTCTATCATTCCCCTGCTGCCGCTGCCCGTCATATCCAGGAGCATTTCGTAGCAGTCAAGCATCTGTCTGCGGTTAAGCCCAAGTCCGTCAAATGCACCCGCTTTGATAAGGTTTTCAAGTGCCTTCCTGTTGAGTTCTCTGCCGCCGATACGCTCGCAGAAGTCCTGAAGGCTTCGGAAATCGCCTTTCTCGGAACGGTCGCTGATTATGCTGTCAGCAAGTCCGCTGCCTATATTCCGCACTGCATTCAGCCCGAAATACATCTTTCCGCAGGTGTAGGTAAAGCCTCTCATGCTTTGGTTTATGTGCGGACAGAGCACCTCTGTACCCGTGCTCCTGCAATCGCTGATATACTCTGCAAGCTTTGCCGTATTGCCCATGACGCTCGACATCAGTGCTGCCATATATATACCGCGGAAGTGACATTTCAGATATGCTGTCTGATACGACAGATACGCATAAGCTGCCGCATGAGACTTGTTGAACGCATAGGATGCAAAGCTCACCATCTCATCAAAGACAGCGTTTGCAGCTTCGGAGGATATACCGTTCAACTCTGCTCCCTTTACAAAGTTTTCGCGCTCACTGAGCATGACATCATGCTTCTTTTTCGCCATAGCACGACGTACAATGTCGGCGTGTCCGTAGGAGTAGCCCGCAAGCCGTCGGCATATCTCCATTACCTGTTCCTGATAGACCATTACTCCGTATGTATCCGAAAGTATCTCCTTCAGCTTCGGATGGATATATCTGATCTGTTCGGGATGCTTTTTGTTCTCTATGTATGTCGGGATAGATTTCATCGGTCCCGGTCTGTACAGCGACAGAACTACTATAAGGTCCTCAAGGCGTTCAGGTTGAAGTTCAATGAGCTTCTGAGTCATTCCCCGGCTCTCGAACTGGAACACTCCTGCCGTATCACCGTTTGAAAGCATTGCATAGACCGCCGGATCATCGGTCGGGATACGGCTTATGTCAAAATCAGGACGGGTACGGCATATCTCATTCACCGCATCCCGTATTATCGTAAGGTTGCGCAGACCGAGAAAATCCATTTTCAACAGTCCGAGCGACTCAAGATATTCCATTGTATACTGTGTGGTTATCGTATTGTCGTTTCGCTGGAGAGGTACGAGGTCATCAAGCGGAACTGCTGAGATCACAACTCCTGCGGCGTGCGTGGAGGTGTGACGCGGCATTCCCTCAAGCTTCAGCGAAAGGTCAATAAGCCGCTTGACAGAGCTGTCAGAGCGATAGAGCAATGCGAGGTCACGATTCTCACGAAGTGAAAAACTGAGGTCGTGCTTCGGATCAATGAGCTTTGCGACCTTGTCGCCGAGCTGATACGGCAGACCAAGCACACGGGCAATATCCCTGACAGCCGCCTTTGCCTTCAGTGTATCAAAAGCAATTATCTCCGAGACCTTGTCAGCACCGTATTTGCTCACAACATAATCCTTGACGCGCTGTCTGCCCTCGATGCAGAAATCTATATCGAAATCAGGCATACTTACACGCTCGGGGTTAAGGAAACGTTCAAACATCAGGTCAAATTTGACAGGATCGATGCCTGTGATGCCGATACAATACGCGACAAGGCTTCCTGCTCCCGAACCTCGTCCCGGACCAACGGGTATACCGTTCTCGCGGGCAAAGCGTATGAAGTCCCACACGATAAGGAAATAATCAGTGAAGTGCTTTTCGGTGATGACAGAAAGCTCATAATCAAGGCGTCTGACTATACTCCCTGCAACATTCTGACCGTACCTGCTATACAGTCCCTTGTAGCTGAGATCACGGAGATAGGCGGCATTGTCTGTCACGCCCTCCACCTCGAAATGCGGTATCTTTATCGCACTGTCAAAGTCCATATCCACATTGCAACGCTCAGCTATCAGCGCGGTATTGGTGACTGCCTGCTCGTGTCCGCGGAAAAGCTCAGCCATTTCATCTGCCGATTTGACATAGAACTCGTCCGTTTCAAAATTCAGTCCTGTCGGCTCACCAAGAAGCTTTCCCGTCTGTATGCACAGAAGCACGTTCTGCATCTCCGCATCGCTGCGTTCAATGTAGTGGCAGTCATTTGTTGCGGCAAGCGGTATGCCTGTCTCCTCTGAGAGCCTGTATAACTGCGGAAGTATCTGCTTCTCCTCGCGGATTCCGTGATCCTGCACTTCAAGGAAGTAGTTGCCATCTCCGAAAATATCGCGGTATTCGAGAGCCTTTGCCTTTGCAGCAGCATACTGCCCGTCCGCAAGCAAACGCGGTACCTGTCCGATAATACAGGCTGACAGGCAGATAAGTCCCTCATGGTATTTTTTCAGGAGCTCCGTGTCCACACGCGGACGGTTATAGAATCCGTCAATAAAGCCCGCAGATACGAGCTTGATGAGATTCCTGAAACCTGTGTTGTTCTCACACAGCAGTATCAGGTGATACGGATGCATATCGAGCTTGGGTTCACGGTCAGACCGCGTTCTCGGTGCAACATACACCTCACACCCGATTATCGGCTTGATACCTTCATTTCTGGCTTTTTTCCAGAATTCGGCAGTTCCGTACATATTGCCGTGGTCTGTAATGGCAACGGCAGTCTGCCCGAGTTCCTTCACGCGGCTGATTAGTCGGTCAATACGACAGGCTCCGTCAAGCAGACTGTACTGCGTATGAACGTGGAGGTTCACAAAGCTGTTACTTTTCACGGCTTCCTCCGTTTCTGATCTCATCGGCTATGCGTGCAAGCTTCTTGAAGCGGTGATTGACTCCTGAACGGCTGATAGGTTCGGACAAGCCTGCGCCTATTTCACTCAGGCTCATTCCCGAGCTCTCCAGTCTCAGCTCCGCGACCTCACGCAGCTCCTCAGAAAGGCTGTCCAGTCCGATAGTTGAAGCAATGAGGCGTATGTCCTCCTGCTGCTTCATCGCAGCAGCGACTACCTTGTCGATATTTGCACTGTCACAGTTTGCAATGCGGTTTGCCTTGTTTCGGACATCCTTGTATATCTTCACGTTCATCAGTTCAAGCGTACACTGCTGAGCACCGATAAATGTGAGTGTGTCTTCGATTGACTCGCTTCCCTTGATATATACCACTGTCTGCCCGCGGCGTTTGGTCGTACGCGCTGTAACCCCTATATCGCCCAGCAGCAGCACAAGCTTCTCTGCGAGAGTACCGCGCGGCACACTGAACTCAAGGTGATATTCCTTTTCGGGATCGTTGACACTTCCGCAGGCAAGAAAAATTCCTGCAGTGAATACTCCGAGACTTGCTGTCGAAACAAGCTCCTCACTGAATGACCTTTCTCCGTCAGTGAATCGGTATTTATCAAAGACAGCACGTATAAGCTCAGGCTCGGTTATGTCGTATATATACAGAGTCTTTCCGCTTGCACTTTCGGAAAGGCGGCAGTCCAGCTCCCTGTGGAACACCTTACGGAACAGCTCGGCAAATTCGTCCGCCGCTGTAAGGCTCTTGCTCTGGAAGGATATACGCTCGGAGCCGAGGTGACGGCAGAACAGCAGCATACCGTACAAACACGCAAAACGCCTGTCCTTGTCCGTTACTGTTAGGCATATCTCTTTTCTGACTTCATTTGAAAACGACATTGTTACTTCTCCGCTAAAATATGTCCGCACACCATTGGTATGCGGACATACAGAATTTATTATCAGTATTTCTTGTCTTTGGTGATATCGCGATGATACTTCTGCACCTTGTAATTCTTCTTCATGAGGTGCTTTGCCATATTCTCTGCAAACGTTATCGACCTGTGCTTGCCGCCCGTACAGCCAAATGCTATAACGAGCTGGCTCTTTCCCTCCTGTACATACATCGGAATAAGAAAATCAATGAGGTCTGTGATCTTATTGAACAGCTTCTGAGACTGCTCAAAGCCCATCACATAGTCCTGAACACAGCTTTCGATGCCTGTGTGGTTTTTCAGTTCATCTATATAGTACGGATTCGGCAGACATCTCACATCGAAAACGAGGTCTGATTCTGTGGATACTCCGTACTTGAAGCCGAATGACATTACCTTTATGATGAGCATATCTGACGAATGCTCGATAAATATCGTCTTTACCTGCTCCTTGAGCTGAGCAGAGGTATACATTGATGTCTCTATGTAATAGTCGGCTACCTCTCTGAGCTGTGAGAGCTGATTGCGCTCGTAGCGTATTGCCTCATGCAGATTTCCGTTGAATTTCTCATCGAGCGGATGCTTACGGCGTGTTTCTTTATAGCGTTTGATGAGTATCTCATCATCCGCCTCTATAAAGAGGACTCTTACCTGTACATCAGGCTCTGATTTGAGCTTCTGCCATGCACGGAAGATCTCAGCAAACATATCACCCGTTCTGATATCAACTGCAACAGCTATCTTGTCGAATCCCATATCCGATTTGCGGCACAGATCGACAAACTGCTGTATGAGCTTCGGCGGAATATTGTCAATGCAGTAATAGCCGATATCTTCCATAACGTCCATTACGCTTGATTTTCCTGAGCCTGACATTCCTGTTACTATCAATAGATCCATATATACTTCTCCTGAATGTTCATCTGAGAATAACCGGCTCAAGCTCAAGGCTGTAGCCTGTTTTATCGAATACGATGCGTTTTATGTCATCGCACAGCTCAAGAACATCACTGCACGTTGCATCTCCCATATTTATGACAAAACCGCTGTGCTTCTCGCTGACCTGAGCACCTCCGCGGCTGAGCCCCTTGAGTCCGCACTGGTCTATGAGGAGCGAAGCATAGCTTCCGTCGGGACGCTTGAATGTGCTGCCTGCACTCGGATATTCAAGCGGCTGCTTTGAGCTGCGCTTCTGCATACATTCCGTCATAGCAGCTTTTATCGCGGCAGGCTCACCCTGTCTGAGCTTCATGGTCACAGAGGTGATAATGCAGTTCATTTCTGAAAAGACACTGTGCCTGTACGAAAGTGCCATATCTTCAGCATTCATGGTGCAGATATTGCAGTTTTCGTCGATATACTGAGCAGAAACGACAATGTCCTTCATTTCGCTGCCGTATGCGCCTGCATTCATATAAAGTGCTCCGCCTACCGTACCGGGAATACCGAAAAGGTTTTCCAGACCGGTCAGTCCGGACTGCTGAGCACGAACACACGCCGATGCCAGCAGAGCTCCTGCCTGACACTTTAACGTGTCGTCTTCTATGGTGATACCTGCAAAATCGCTTCCGATAAGCAGTATCACTCCGTCAAAGCCGTCATCGGAAACGATCACATTGCTTCCGCGTCCGAGCACGTTGTACCTGATTCCGTTCGCCTTCAGGCATTTCAGCAGCTCTGCTGCTGAAACGGCTGAGTTTATGCTGATAAGCGCTCTGCAGGGACCGCCGATGCGAAAGGTCGTAAATTCCCTGAGCGAGCATTCAGGTGTTAATTTACAGCCAAGTCTT
>JAKSQV010000041.1 GCA_024403935.1 Ruminococcus sp.
TATCGTTCCGCCGCTGTATGTCAGCTCAAAGCCGTTTCCTTTCGGAGCAATGCTGCTTATCTCACAGTCACACAGCTCTTCTGCTCCAAGAGCCGCAATTTTCAGACGGAGAGCATTGAGCACGGTTGCAGAACTGCTGCTGCGCGGATATACTCCGCCCTCACGTCCCTCACTTCCTGTAACGCAGGCAACACCGAGCTTGCGTGTGAAAAGCTCGTACCAGTCAGGAGTTTTTCCGATAACTTCCATTGCATCAATGCTGCCGTGGAAGTTATGACGGCTGAGAGACAGATTGCTGAGGTTGCATCTTCCGTTTCCGGTAGCGATGATCTTCTTGCCTGTACGCGGCAGCTTTTCGGCTATTAGAACGCTTGCTTCAGGAGCTGTCTCCTTTGCGGACATTGCTGCTGCAAGTCCCGAAGCTCCGCCGCCTATTACGACAATATCCGCTTTCATTACTTTTCCTCCTTCTCGGGAAGGATATCAAGAACCACAACTTCGGGGCGATTGTTAAAGCGAACGGGATATGGTGAGTCACCAAGACCTGATGTAATGAACATTGCACCGCCCGGGTACTGGAACCAGCCCTTGTCAAACACAGGCTCATCGGATGTGAGCTGTGGGAAAAGCTGATCTGTTTTGTTCGGATCAACAAGAGGACCGAGGTCGAACGGAAGCTGGAACAACGCACCGTGAGTGTCCGCACATAATGTAAGATCTGCACCGAATTCCGAGAATTTTGCATAGTTCGGGATATGAGCAAGAAGTATGCTGAAGCAGCTCTTATCGACCGTGAATTCATTATGGAGATCAAAGGTAGGGGAGTAATAGGCATTGTCAATGCCTATGAGCTGTATCTTGTTGCCCTTGACGGTTATGGTGTCGCTTTTGTAATTCATCACATTTACTCCGCCTGCTTCGAGCTTTTCTATATAACTGCTGTCCGTATCGTGCTCACCGCTGACAAAGTAGGTTGAATATCCTTCATCTGTAATGGCTGTAACTGCGTCTGCTGCCAAATCTATAAGCTCCTGAGTGCTGCCGGTTGTGTACATATCACCGAGCACAAAGACCATATCGGGGTCTGCTGCGTTTATTTTATCGAGTATCCTTTTACTGTCGATACCGTCCTTGTTAATGTGCAGATCGCTTATTACTGCTATGCGGAAGCGCGAGCTGACCTTTTCGGTGACGAAAGCATTCTTGTTTGTTCTGATAGTATAGTTGTTGAACCACCATATTCCTACGATAGCTGCAATTATCAGGAAGATGTGCCACCAGCGCAGTCTGAATTTTTTCTTTTGTTCTTTCTTTTCCATATTATCTCCGTTTATTTCATGTGTACATCAAGCTGACCGAACGGTATTTCTATTCCGTTCTGGTCAAATGCTTCCTTGACCTTTTCAAGCAGGTTGTATCTTGTTGAAATGTAGTCATTGTTCTTTACCCATACAAGCGTATCTATTGATACCGAACTGTCGCCGTGCCGTCCCATTCTGACGATAGGAGCGGGTATCGACTGTATAAGCGACTCATTGTTTATGACACCGCATATCAGAGCCTGAGCCTTACTGAAATCGTCGGAATAGCTTATTGCAAATTCCAGATCAATACGTCGAAGCGGACTTTCAGTGTAGTTTATGAGCTTTGCATCGGAGACCTTGCCGTTGGGGATAAAAGCTGTCTTGCCGTCAAATGTATCAAGTTTGGTGTAGAGGATGCTGATAGCGCGTACTGTGCCGACGGTATTGTCGATCTCGATGATGTCGCCTGTGACAAAGGGCTTGGAGAACAGGATTATGAAGCCTCCTGCGAGATTGGAAAGGCAGGTCTGGAGAGCAAGGCTGACAGCAAGACCGGCTGCACCGAGTATCGTGATGATCGAAGATATCGGGACTTTCAGTGCAGAAAGAGCCATTATCAGGACTACTGTATAAAGAGAGATCCTGATGACTGAAAGGAGGAAGTTCTTTGCACCTGAATCTATTTTTGACCGCTTCATAGCGCGGTCGATGAGCTTTGTAATGAGCTTGGAAACGATATAGCCAACTATGAGTATGATAAGTGCGAATATGATAAGAGGCAGGAAGCTGCTCAGGTATCCACATATTCTTGAAAAAATGTCAGGGGCAATATCAAGCTGTTCGTGCAGACTACCGACTGCAGTTGCATTCAATATGACCATCTCCCGAATAAATAATTCCCTGATCGGGTAACGATAAATGAAATGTTAGTGTATTGAACACACCATTTTTATTATATCATATATATGTAAATAATGCAACAGAAATTTCAAGCAGCAGCAGTCAGAAAACAGCATGAGCAAATATTGCAGTAACATCTTGACAATTTTGAAAGATGATTGTATAATAATACTTGTATATGTTCGTATCATCAGCCGCGCGGCTGAAATCTATTGCAAATAAAGAAGGTGAAAACCATGTCCAGACCTGTTGAGATAGCAGTAATTGTTGCGGGCATCAACGAGGAATATCAGAATGCATTGCTTGAGGGAATTATCTCATTTGCAAAATCTCATAATGTCAACATCTCTTGCTTCTCACCTATTGGCGGAGTAATTTCTGTCTCAAAGTATGACATCGGTGAATACAATATCTTCTCGCTTATAAATTTTGACCTCTTTGACGGAGTTATAATGATGACGAATACCATCAGTGCTCCCGAAGAAAAGGAAAAACTCATAAAACGTGTGAAAGAGTCCAAGCTTCCTGCTGTTGTGTTTGACAGCAGAGATACGGCAGGCTTCTACAATATCAGGATTGATAACAGAAGTGCTATGCGTGCAATCGTAGAGCACGTTATTAATGAACACGGCGCAAAGAAGATAAACTATATCTCAGGACCGCTTACGAATCCTGAGGCTGAGGCAAGATATAATGCGTACCTCGATGTTATGGCGGAGCATGAGCTCCCTGTTGATACAAGACGCATCTACTTCGGAGAGTTCCGCTCACAGGACGGCAAGAATGCTGCCAGGGCGTTCCACAAATCCAGACTCAGCAAACCTGATGCAGTGATATGTGCCAATGACAATATGGCTCTTTCCGCGATGGAGGAGTTCCGCGCTTTAGGTTACAAAATACCTGAGGACATTATCATTACGGGCTTTGACAATACCTTTGATGCGCGTCATCATTCGCCATCTCTCACAACTGTGGACAGACCTCTTGGCGAAGAAGGCTACAGAGCGTGTCAGCTTATTATTGATGATATCGAAGGCAAGCCATGCGAAAATGAGATCGTATTGCAGGCTGCTCCTATCTTTGCTCAAAGCTGCGGCTGCCAGAAAGAATCTGAAGAGAACACACTTGAATACCAGCAGGATATCTACAAGCGTCTCAACGACTGCCGCTATGATATAAACGTGCTTAACCGTCTTACAACTGACCTCGCAGATAATGATACCCTTGATGATGTTATTGATGACATAAAGAGATATGTCAGCGAGCTGCATCTCAACGGTTTTTCACTTTGCCTCTGTTCCAACTGGGATGAATCCCTCCGCGACGGATGGAAGATGTATACCAGCGGAGTTCCTCTGATACACGGATATACGGAAAAAATGACAGCGCCGCTTATTATCGACGGAAACAGAACATTTTCTGCCGAGAGCTTCAGTACAAGCGCAATGTATCCGTACCGCGACGGAAGCAGTCACAATATCAGCTACTTCCTGCCTCTGCATTTCCGCGAGATATGCCTCGGATACTATATCATCTCGAACAGCCGCTTCCCGCTCAAGAGTATGCTTGCCCATGCGATAACGCTTAATATCAGTCATTCTATCGAGAATATCCGTAAGCTGCTCAACCTTAACAGGATGATAAATGAGCTTGATAAGCTTTATGTAAATGATCCGCTGTGTAATATCTATAACAGAAACGGCTTTATAAGAGCGGCTGATGCTGTATTCAACCATTGCAAGCGTTCAGGCGAGAAAATGCTCATCTCGTTCATTGATATGGACGGACTGAAGATAATCAATGATAACTACGGCCACAAAGAGGGCGATTTTGCACTCCAGCGGCTTGCGTATATCATAAGCGACTGCTGTGAGAAGAATTATATCTGTGCCCGCTTCGGAGGAGATGAATTTATCATCCTCGGTTCCGGAGTCCATGACGGCGACATAGAGCTTCTTGAATCAAACTTCAAGAAACAGCTTGAAAGCGTCAATCTGGCAGTTAACAAGCCGTATAAGCTTTCAGCAAGCATCGGTTCGATAATGTCTGAAGTAACAGATGATGTAAAGCTTTTCTCACTCATCACACAGGCTGATGAACTTATGTACAACAAGAAAAAGAAGAAGGCGACTTCACGCTATCTGCGCCGTGACTGATGCCTGTATACTTCTGTTAATAACTTTACTGATAACAAAAAGGCAATGCCGTAGGATGATTCCTTTGGCATTGCCTTATTTTGTATGTGATTATTTACCGCACAAATGAATGACCTTAACGGGACAAGCAGCCATACATTCACCGCAGTTCTCACACTTATCGTAGTCGATAGAGGCGTGGAAATTCTCGACCGTGATAGCACCTGTGGGGCACTTCTTCTCACACATCTTACAGCCGATACATCCGTTGCTGCAGGCGAGCTTTGTAGCTTTGCCGTTATCGCCTGATGAGCAGAGGACGTCAATGTGCTTGCTCTTTGGCTTGATGCTGATCAGCGCATTCGGACAAGCTGTAGCACATTTGCCGCAGGCACCGCACAGAGCCTGATTGACCTTTGCGATACCATTGACTATCTCAATAGCGTTACGCTCACAGACAGCTGCACAGTCACCGAGACCGATACAGCCGAACTTGCATGAGCCGCTGCCGCCATAGAAGCGTTTTACAGCCTTGCATGACTGTACGCCATCAAAGTCAAACTGAGGCTTTGTAGCGTTACAGTCGCCTGAACAATGTACAACAGCGGTCATCGGTACGACCTCAGCGGCTTCTGTACCGAGAATGCCGGCGGTTTTCTTTGCTGCATCCTCTCCGCCGGGACGGCAGAGATTAGTGGGAGCTCCCTTGGTAACGATAGCGTCGGCGTAGTCGGCACAGCCTGCAAATCCGCACGCACCGCAGTTAGCCTGAGGAAGAGCCTCGGAAATTTTTTCTATGCGCTCATCGACCTTGACACTGAATACCTTTGAAGCAACGGTAAGCAGAATACCTGCGAGAACGCCGCAGCCTCCGAGAATGAGAGCAGGAATAAGGTAAGTTTCCATATTCGCACCTCCTTAGCTGAACAGTCCCGAGAAGCCCATAAAGCTTACGGAAACTATCGAAGCAGCGATCAGCGTGGCAGGCACGCCCTTGAATGTGTCGGGAATGTCGGCATATTCAAGCTTTCTGCGTACACCCGAGAAAATAACGAGAGAAAGCATGAATCCGAGTCCGCCGCCGAGCGAGTTTACTATTGACTGTACAAAGGTGTAGCCGTTGTCGATATTGAGCACGGTAACGCCGAGAACTGCACAGTTGGTAGTGATAAGCGGAAGATACACACCGAGAGCCTTGTAAAGCGAAGGTATGGTCTTCTTCATGGCAGTTTCGACAAGCTGAACGAACAGTGCGATAACAAGGATGAACACAACAGTGTCGAAGTATTCAAGTCCGTTCGGAACGAGGATAAGGTGGTGTATCGGATAAGTTACGCAGGTAGCGCAGAGCATTACGAATGTAACGGCTATGCCCATTCCGGCAGCACTGTCAAGCTTCTTTGAAACACCAAGGAACGGACAGATGCCCATGAACTTTGAGAGAACGAAGTTGTCTGTCAGCATAGCGGACAGAAGAATTACAGCAAGTACCTTCATTATTTATCCGCCTCCTTTGAACTGCATTTATCCGCCATAGGACAGCCTTCACAGCCGCCGCATTCTATCTCAAGAGGCGGCTTTTTGTTTTTGAGCTTGTTTACGGCAGCGATAATGCAGCCGAGTGTGAAGAATCCGCCTGCGGGCATTATGAACAGGAGCATCGGATTATTGTGTACAGCAGGGATATTCATTCCCATCCACTGACCTGCACCGAGTATCTCACGTATACTTCCCATAAGGAAGAGTGCAAGGGTGAAGCCGATACCCATTCCGATGGCATCGCAGGCTGATGCGATGACGTTGTTTTTGCTTGCGAACATCTCAGCGCGTCCGAAGATGATACAGTTAACGGTTATGAGCGTGAGGTAGATACCGAGGCTGTCATACAGGCTCGGAACGAAGCCCTCAAGCAGGAAGCCTATCAGAGTAACAAAGCTTGCGATGATGACAATGAACGCAGGGATACGTACTTTGTCGGGAATAACTTTACGCAGTGCTGAAATAACGATATTCGAGCCGAGCAGAACGAAGGTGGTAGCCAGTCCCATTCCGATACCGTTCATAGCCTGAGTTGTTACAGCAAGAGTCGGGCACATACCCAGAAGCATAACAAGGGTCGGGTTTTCCTTGATAACGCCCTTGGTGAGTTCACCGAAGAGGGAGTTTTTCTTATCAGCCATTGAGTATCGCCTCCTTGTTGTTGGTGTAAGTTTCAAGGGCAAGGCTTACAGCGTTCATCATGCCCTTTGAGGAGAAGGTCGCACCGCTTATGCCGTCAACACTGACGGGAGAGCTGTCTGCACCGTAGAATTTCTCACGGAATTCAGGAATATCGCGTACCTTTGAGCCGAGACCGGGAGTCTCACCGAGAGAAACGAATTCTATACCTGAAACCTTTCCGTTTTCGTCAATGCCGACGAGGATGTTTATACCGCCCTTGGAGTATCCGTCAGCGGTTACCTGTATAGCGGTCTTTCCGTCAGGAGTAACAGCAACAGCTTCGATGCCGTCACCGAAGTCACCCTCAACGAGTCTGGAATCGGTCTTGCCGAAGAGAGCTTCAACACTTGAGCTGAATTTTTCTTCCTTCTGCTTTGCGATGTTCTCCTTTGTCAGCTCGTGAGCGAAGACGAGGAGAGTCGATGCGACAACGCATATTATCGTAAGAACGAGGGAGGGGAGTATCTTATTCATTCTTCTCTGCCTCCTTTGCACCAAGCACCTTTGTACGTGTAAGCTGTTCTATGTAAGGGGTGAGTACGTTCATGAGGAGTATCGAGAAGGATACGCCCTCAGGATATGAGCCGAATTTTCTGATAACGAATGTGAAAATACCGCAGCCGAGTCCGAATATGATCTTGCCCTTTGTGGAGATAGGAGTTGTTGCGTAGTCGGTAGCCATGAAGAACGCACCGAGGAACACGCCGCCTGCGAGGATCTGGTAAACGGGATCACCGCCGCTTATCCATGTAAGAATGAAGAGACTGCCGATGAACGAGAGCGGAGCGGCAAGGCTGATGATACGTCTTGCTGCGAGGTAAAGACCGCCGATAAGGAGAGCGAGAGCACAGGTCTCACCGAGACAGCCGCCGGATTTTCCGAGGAAAAGATCGAGATATGAGAGAGCCTTGTCAGTTCCTGCGAGAGGGAGCGGAGTAGCACCTGAAACACCGTCAAGCACCTCATGAGTGAACGGAGCGGTCCAGTGCGTCATAGCGGCAGGGAAGCTCACCATGAGGACTATACGTCCCGTAATGGCGGGATTTGCGAAGTTCTGACCAATGCCGCCGAAGAGCTGCTTGACAACGACTATTGCGAAGAAAGAGCCGATGACAGCCATCCAAAGCGGAAGCGTCGGAGGCAGGTTCATTGCAAGAATGATGCCTGTGACCACCGCGGATAGGTCGCTTATCGTGTTTTCACGCTTCATGAGCTTGCGTGCAAGGAACTCAAACAGTACGCATGATGCAACGCATACAGCAGTGAGCAGCAGTGAACGGAGCCCGAAATATACACAGCCTACTATCAGTGCAGGCATGAGAGCAATAATGACATTGAGCATTATTGTTGAAGTTTTAGTGTAGTTCTCGTCGTGCGGTGACGGTGAAACTATAAGTCTGTTCATTGTACCCACCTCACTTTCTCGGGATAAGAGCCTTAGCAAGCTGATTGGTTTCTGCGAGCTTGCGGTTTGCCGGACAAACGTATGTACAGCTTCCGCAGTTCATGCAGAGTGTGACCTTCAGCTTTTTAAGGTCATCAATATCTTTTATTCTGTAAGCCTTGTCTATCTCAGCCGGCATAAGTCCGAGCGGGCATACGTTTACGCATCTTCCGCAGCGTATGCAGCTTGAGGTCTTGCGCTCATCGTAGCTCCTGAAAGCAAGCAGGGCATTTGATGTCTTGACAACAGGCATATCTATATCGGGTACGGACATACCCATCATGGGACCGCCTGCAATTACCTTTTTCAGTGCATCAATATCGGTCTTGCAGAATTCCATGACTTCACGGAAAGAGGTGCCTATCGGAGCGAGAACGTTCTTAGGCTCACCAACTGCATTGCCGTCAACGGTCATGCGGCGTGTTGTGACCTGCATACCGTCCTTGCAGTAGCGGTACAGAAGAGCGACCGTGGAAACGTGCATAACGATAACGCCAGCATCAGCAGGAAGTGTTCCCTCGTTTACGATACGTCCTGTGGAGTTGTAGATGATGACCTTTTCAGCACCCTGCGGATACGATGACGGGAGGGTGATAATGTCGATGCTGTCATCCTTTGCCGCCATTTCGTTGAAGTTCTTTATTGCCTCGGGCTTGTTAGCTTCAATTGCAAGCTTAGCCTGTCTAATGCCGAGCATATCCTTGACGAGATTGATACCGCCGATGATATCATCGGGATGTTCGAGCATTTCACGGTAGTCGGCCGCAATGTAAGGCTCCCACTCCGCACCGTTTATGATGAGGGTATCGATATCGCTTTTGGGGTTCATCTTGATATGAGTGGGAAAGCCAGCTCCTCCGAGACCGCATGAACCGCTTTCGCGTACAGCCTTGATAAAGCTCTCTTTATCGGTTACGACAGGGGGCTTGACCTCCTCGGAGACCTCCTGCTTTCCGTCAGTTTCTATTTCAACTGCCTTGCAGACGTTTCCCATCGCATTGCGGTAGTCGGACAGAGCCTTAACTGTACCCGAAACACTTGAATGTACAGGAACGCTGAATGCAGCATCGCTTTCACCGATTTTCTGCCCGACCTTTACCGTATCTCCGACCTTTACAAGCGGAGTACACGGAGCACCCATGTGCATTGACATGGGAATTCTTACTATGGCAGGAACGGGAAGCTCAACAGTTGCGCTGTTTTCCGTATTTTTACGGTGCTTCAGCTTGATTCCGTTCAGTTTTTTCATACATAACTCCTTATAAATAAGAAATGAATATACTGTCTGAATGACAGCGTACTTTTCCATTATACCATAAATGAAACTGTTAATCAAGGCTTTTTCGGCAATTTTCTGCATTTTTTCTGCAATGAAAAGTGTAACAAAAATAATCGGAAAGGCGTTGAAATTTCGTTGAGAATGTGGTAGAATCTTTTTATAGATAATATATCCTGAGGTGATGATGATAATGAGATTTGGCAAGAAACTTTTAAGCTTTGCCATGGCGGCAGCAATGATGTTCTGTACCCCGTCGGTGAAGACAGATGCGGCAGAAAGTATCGCACATGATCCGTCACGCGACGTTCAGAGCGAGGGTGTGGGAAACCCGTTCAATTACGGTGAACGCAACACTCCTGTCGATGGCTCGACGGCAGAAATACGTGCGATCAACCACAAAATGTCCGTGCAGGAGGTCAAATACGCACTCTACAAGGAGATCGACGAGCACTGGGATCTTATTCGTGTACGACTCGGGGAGGATGACAGAGAGAAGGTCTACGCTCTGTTTCTCGGCGTAGGCTCGCGCGAATCGACTCTCGGCGGAAACGGTGACGGAGCCGACATAGAGACAGCGTTCGCACAGGGCTTCGGAGTAAGCTCCGCCCATGCATACGGTACGCTCCAGACTGCTGTTACGGCTTTCAAGGATGCTGATCCGCTGTTCATGAAGGAGGAGAACGTGCCCGAGATGTTCCAGTATTCATTGAGTGAATCAACCTTCTATGATGCGATAATTTCAAACCACATGGGTATACGAAAGATACTTCACTTTGTTGAAATAGCGATCAATGAGCATAAGCTTGAAGGCTATCAGGTAGTCCGCGCCTCGCTCAAGGGCTTTAATACGGGATGGTGTGACTATACGGGAGAAAATGACAACTACTATGCGGGCTATCCCGATGAGATAGCCGCTCTTGCACACTGGTACTATGATGAGGGACATCTCTATGACAACGAATTTACATGGACAAATGACAAGCGTGCAGATCAGTACCGCTCCGATTCGTGGGGCTGGTGGAGCGATTGTTCACCGAGCATGGCAGAAGTAAAGGATGCTCCTCCTGTGACTACTGCAACTGTCACTTCAACTGTGACGGAAACAACTTCAACGGCTTCACATACTGACGAGCCTGAAATATGTGTCGGGGATGCAAACTGCGACGGCAAGATGACTATCGCCGATGCAACAGCGATACTTCAGCATATCGCAAACCGTGACAAGTTCGGACTGTCACAGCAGGGACTTCTCAACGGCGATATTGACGGAACCGCAGGAATTACTGCAAATGATGCCCTTGTTATCCAGAAAGTCGATGCAGGACTTTACAAGGCCACTGACCTTCCACTTGAAAAGTAATAATGACCACTGATATCCACTTCACAACTGCCACGTTGGTAAGATATGCGGTTACCGGCATAGTCTGCACAATAATGCCACTTATTCTCGCTTATCTGTGGCGTAAGCGCACCTATGAAAGCTGGGCGGTGTTCATCGTCGGCTTCCTTACATACTATGCGGCTGGAACTGTGCGGCTGGTACTCCGCTGCTTCATTTTCCAAGAGGGAAGCATATTCGCGACAGACCCGTTCGTCTTTTATCTCGTGCAGGGGCTGCTTTCGGGCATCTGCGAGGAAACAGCACGATATGCCGCATTCAAGTATCCGCTTGCGAACAGGACTGCCCGTACGACTTCGGTAATGTACGGCTTCGGACACGATTTCTACGAATCCTTGGCAGTAAGCGGTTTTGCATCGTTTCACTATGTCCTTGACGGAATAGACTGGAACAACCTCGGCGAAACTGAATTCACAAAAGGGCTCGACGCTCAATCTGCTCAGAAAGTGCTTGATGGAGTGGCTGCTGCTGCCGATTTCTCTTTTCTCGACAGCATGCTCGTATCGCTGGACTGTCTCGCGGGCACATTCTTACACGTTGCGCTGTCTGTCATCGTATTCAAGGCGGTGCAGACCGGCGACTGGAAGCGCTGGCTTCTGCTGGCGATAGGACTTCACACTCTCGGAAACTTCCTGTGCGGATACCTGCCGCTCTCGGATACCGGTATGCGCCTTTTCAGCATATTCTGGTCTGTGGCGATAAGCTGGTTCGCCTACAGGATGTATCAGAAGCTTCCCTATGCATAAAATTGAAAAAATTATAAATTCCCCCTTGACAAGTGTCAGGTGGTATGTTATAATATTCAGGTATCGTGTATCGGTACTATTATCCTTGCCCGCATTGTGCTACGGGCGGAATCCAGAAGGAGGTGTACAAAATGGCAAAGGTATCCGCAAAGTATGAAGTAATGGTTGTTTTCAGCCTTAAGGACGGAGAGGAGCCCATGAAGGCTCTCGTTCAGAAGTTCAAGGAGAGAATCGAGCGTCATGCCGAAGCTGTTGAAGTCAACGAGGAATGGGGTAAGCGCAAGCTTGCATATCCTATCGAAGACGAGACAGAGGGTTATTATGTGATCTACACATTCCAGTCAACGCCCGACTATCCTGCTGAGCTTTCAAGACGTCTCAACATCACAGACGGCGTTCTTCGCTCACTCGTAACAGTTATCGACTAATCATCTTCATCGTTCAGGAGGTGCCATTATGAATAAGGTTATTTTGGTTGGAAGACTTACCGCAGATCCCGAGCTCAGACAGACTCAGAGCGGCGTTTCATCATGCAGATTTACAGTTGCAGTTGACAGACGCTTTCCTGACAAGAGCACAGGCGAGAGACAGGCTGATTTTATCACCTGCATCGCTTGGAAACAGACTGCAGAGTTCGTATCACGCTACTTTAACAAGGGCAAGATGATCGCACTTGAGGGAAGCCTCAGAACAGGTAAGTATCAGGATAAGAATCACCCTGATGTAACACATTATACTACTGATGTATTAGTGGATAATGTTGAGTTTGTCGGCGGCAAGAACGACGGCGGCTCACAGCAGAATAATACTTATCAGGCTCCTGTACAGCATCAGGCAGCTGCTCCTCAGCAGCCTGCACCTGCAAACGATAGTATGTCGTACGGTAACTTCGGCGAGTATGAAGAACTGCTCAACGAGGACGAGATGCCGGTCTGAAAACGGA
>JAKSQV010000042.1 GCA_024403935.1 Ruminococcus sp.
CAAAGGCAACAACTACAACCACAAGTACAACAAAGGCAACAACTACAACCACAACTACAACAAAGGCAACAACTACTACCACAACCACAACAAAGGCAACAACTACTACAACAACCACAACAAAGGCAACGACTGCAAGCACTACAACTACAAGTGCAACAACTGCAAGCACTACAACTACAAGTGCAACAACTGCAAGCACTACAGCTACAAGTGCAACGACAGCAAGTACGACTTCTACACAGCAGTCTACGACAACTCCTCAGCAGACAGAAACCGTTTCGTTAGGCGATCCGACAAATGACGGAAAGATCGATTCCAAGGATGCATCCTTTATACTCGTAGAGTATGCTAAGCTTTCTACCGGAAAAGAATCTGAACTGTCAGCAGCTCAGAAGGCTGCGGCGGATGTCAACAAGGATGGAAAGACTGACTCAAAGGATGCTTCGGCAGTCCTTGCATATTACGGTTATCTCTCCACAGGCGGTAATGACAGCATTGAGGAATATCTGATTGCCAGACAGTCTCAGAGATGACATGACAAAGTATGAATAATAAGAAACGCGCTCCTTTTTAGAAGGAGCGCGTTTTCTGTTATATTCATTCATTAAGGTAGAAGCGTTTGAAATTCTCAGAAAGAATAAGTCTGTTTTCTTCTTCTGAGAAGCCGCAGGCAAAAAAGCGTTCAAGCTCCTCAGTGTGATCCCACATAGGATAATCACAGCCGTACAGTGTGTTTTCCACTCCGTACAGCCGTATAAGCTCCGCCGCTTTCTGAGGCGGCATGAACGGCAGAGAGCTGCTGATGTCGATGCGGAGGTTTTCAAATCTGCGCGGCAGAAGGTCTGCTGCCTGTTCCCAGCATCTGTATCCGCCGAGATGTGCAGCCTGTATCTTCAGCTTTGGAAAGTTTCGGCAGATATTTGCAATACGGGCAGGTGAGGAGTAATCATATCTGTTGTCACCGCAGTGGATCATGAGCGGAAGTTCGCCCTCTATCATCTCGTATATCCTGAATGCTTCAGGTGAATCAGCGTTGAACTTCTGAAAATCAGGATGAAGCTTTACTCCGTGCAGACCGAGAGCTTTTATCTGAGCAATATCTCCTTCGAGGTCATCGGAGTCGGCGTGTGTCGTTCCGAAGCCGTAATACTCGCTGTGGACAGTACACTCGGAAGCAATAAAGCTGTTGATGTTGCTTATCTGATGCGGCGCGGTAGCGGTCGAGCATACGAGGTACTTTGAAACGCCTATTCTGTTTCCGCTTTGTATGAGCTTACTGCTCATACCGCAGCCTGTCATTGGTATGTCATAGAAACTGCCAATATTGAGTGTGGCATTTTCTGCTATCTTTTCAGGGAAAATGTGTGCATGAGCGTCAAATATCTCATACTTTCCGAATATCTCGGGGTTCATAAATCTGCTCCTTAAAAACAATATCAGATATTTATTATATAACAAAACGAACGGCTTGTCAAATCATGTTTCTGCTGATGATGAGCTTACAGCCTATCTTTGAAATCTTCATATCCGAATTGCCGCAGTTCCTCGATATCGCCGCTGCTTTTCAGCAGAAGTATCGAGGGGAGCGGCATACCGTTGAAGGTATTGTTCTTGACCATGGAATAGATTGCCATATCCTCAAAAACAAGTCTGTCGCCGATATTCAGCGGCTTGTCAAAGGAATATTCACCAACAACATCTCCTGCGAGACAGGTCTGGGAGCCAAGTCTGTAAGAGTATGGTTTGGCACCGCTTTCAGCCGCATCTCTGAGCGGAGGACGGTACGGCATTTCGAGCACGTCCGGCATGTGACACGCTGCAGATGTGTCAAGGATTGCAATAGGCATATCGTTTTTCGTGAGGTCGAGTACCTCGGTAACGAGATAGCCTGCATTCAGTGCAACAGCCTCTCCCGGCTCGAGGAAAACTTCAAGTCCGAATCTGTCGCGGAGCATCATGATGCAGCGTTCAAGGCGCGGAATATCGTAATCGGGGCGTGTGATGTGATGCCCGCCGCCGAGGTTTATCCACTCCATTTTATCGAGCACGTCACCGAACTTTTCTATAATGGCATTCAGCGTGCTCTCAAGGTCATCGGAGTTCTGTTCGCAAAGAGTGTGCAGATGAAGACCGCTTACACCTTCAAGGTCTTTACGCATAAAATTATCGTTCGT
Source organism: Ruminococcus sp. (assembly GCA_024403935.1). Lineage (GTDB taxonomy): Bacteria > Bacillota > Clostridia > Oscillospirales > Ruminococcaceae > Ruminococcus. The sequence continues at coordinate 2,178 of JAKSQV010000042.1, forward strand.
GATACCGAGCCGTGATCTCGGCGAGCAGGGATCGTATATTTCGTGTCCCTCCTGCGTGGAGAATTCGGGGTTTATGCGAAGCCCAATCTTCTTTCCCGCACCAAGGACTCTTTCACGGTACTTATCAAGCTGTGAAAACGAGTTGAAAATAATATGGCCGCAGTATGAGATTATCTCATCGATCTCGTTTTCACGATATGCGGCAGAGAAAACATGGTTTTCCTTACCCATTTCCTCAAAGCCGAGACGTGCTTCAAAGAGTCCGCTGCAAGCTGTGCCGCTGAGGTATTTACCAATCAGGGGATATAGATGATAGCACGAGAAAGCCTTTTGTGCAAGCAGTATCTTGCAGCCTGTACGCTCCTCAACACCATGAAGGATCTCCAGATTGCGGATGAGCGCGGCTTCATCTATGATATAGCAGGGTGTTCTGACATTTTTAAACAAGACAGTACCTCCAAAAAACGGGGCGACATAAGTCGCCCGAGATTTTTATGTTAGTCAACAAGAACGGGATCGAAATCCTCTTCCCACGGAAGTCCCCATTTGTTGAGTGCTTCCATGAACGGATCGGGATCGAATTCCTCGATATTGAAAACGCCTGCACCGCTCCATTTGCCGGTCATAACGAGCATTGCGCCGATCATTGCGGGAACGCCTGTTGTATATGAGACAGCCTGTGAGCCGACCTCCTTGTAGCTTTCCTGATGGTCACAGATATTGTAAAGGTAGTAGTTCTTGTCCTTGCCGTCCTTCTTGCCGCGGAAGATGCAGCCGATATTGGTCTTGCCGACAGTTCGCGGACCGAGTGATGCAGGATCGGGGAGAACAGCCTTCAGGAACTGAAGCGGTACTATTTCCTTGCCCTCATACATGATAGGCTCGATAGATGTCATGCCAACGTTTTCGAGACATTTGAGATGTGTGAGGTAGCTCTGACCAAAGGTCATAAAGAAACGTATTCTCTTGATGCCCTTGATGTTGATGGCAAGGGACTCAAGCTCCTCATGGTGGAGGAGGTACATATCCTTTTCGCCGACACCCTTGAAGTTGTAGACACGCTTTATCTCCATGGGTTCGGTCTCTACCCACTTGCCGTCTTCGATATAGCTTCCCTTTGCCGAAACCTCACGGATATTGATTTCAGGGTTGAAGTTTGTTGCAAACGGGTAGCCGTGATCGCCGCCGTTGCAGTCGAGAATATCAATGTAGTTTATCTCATCAAAGTGGTGCTTCATGGCGTAGGCTGAGAAAACTCCCGTAACTCCGGGATCAAAGCCGCTTCCGAGGAGAGCTGTGATGCCTGCCTCCTTGAATCTCTCGCGGTATGCCCACTGCCACTTGTACTCGAATTTAGCGGTATCAACAGGCTCATAGTTTGCTGTATCAACGTAGTGAGTCTTTGTAGCGAGACAAGCGTCCATGATAGTAAGGTCCTGATAGGGGAGTGCAAGGTTGAGGACAACATCGGGCTTATAGCTGTTGATGAGTGCGATAAGCTCGTCAACGTTATCTGCATTGACCTGAGCAGTCTCGATAACAGTCTTGGTAGTAGGCTGGAGCTTTTCCTTGAGTGCATCGCACTTTGACTTGGTACGGCTTGCGATCATTATGCCCTCAAAAGCCTCACTGTTCTGGCAGCACTTGTGGATAGCAACGGAGGCAACTCCTCCGCATCCTATAATCATACATTTTCCCATAATATAATAATCTCCTTTTTATGATAATGCAAGCAGCATTTCTCTTATTATCTTGCAGGCAACAGCAGTTGAAACACCGCTCTGGTCATACGTAGGGCTGAGCTCGTTCACGTCACAGCCCACAATGTTGAGCTGACTGCAAACCAGTGTTGCCGCTTTCCGCAGCTCGTCAAATGTGACACCGCCGGCTTCGGGAGTACCTGTTCCGGGAAATACTGACGGGTCGAGCACATCAAGGTCAAGCGTAAAATAAACGTTTTTCCCTTTGAGCTTTTCAATGACAGCTTCAAGGCCGTCAAAGCTGAATTTGTGCATCTCGGTGTGTTCATCTGCAAACAGGAACTCATCACGGTCGCCGCTCCTGATGCCGAACTGGAAGATATGTCCGTCACCGACAATCTCGTGGCATCTTCTAAGCACGCAGGCATGAGATAGGGGCTGACCGAGGTATTCGTCACGCAGATCGGCATGAGCATCGAAATGGACGATATACAGGTCGTCGTATTTCTCCTTGACAGCCATTACCGAGCCGAGAGTAACAAGGTGTTCGCCGCCTATCATAAACGGCAGCTTTCCGTCTGTCAGTATCGTATCGGAACGCTGTGCGATGTCGGCAACAGTGCGTCTTACGCTTCCGAAGGGGAGTTCAAGGTCGCCGCTGTCGAAGTAGCTGAAATCGAGCATATCCTTGTCCTGATATGGGCTGTATGTCTCGATGCCGAAGCTTTCGCTGCGTATCACGGACGGAGCAAATCTTGTTCCCGGGCGGAAGCTCGTTGTACCGTCAAAGCCTGCACCGAAAAGGACTATCGCCGAATCGTCATATTCGGCATCACAGGCGATGAACGTCTGAACATTCTTATTCAACATCTTTCAGCATCTCCTCAACGTAATTGGGCAGAGCAAATGCTCCGCAGTGAAGCTGGGTATTGTAGTATCTGGTCTTCATACCGAGCATGCTCCACTTGGTAGGTTCGTAATCACGCACCGGATGATATTTCTTCGATGCGAAGCCGAAAAGCCAGTGCCCCGAGGGATATGTCGGTATATGAGCCTGATATACGCGGCTTATCGGGAAGCTCTCAACAATACGCTTGTGTGAGCGCTGCATGGCGGCGGCATCCTCGGGGTAAAACGGGCTTTCGTGCTGGTTTACCATAATGCCGTCTTCACGGAGAGCCTTGAAGCAGCTTCCGTAGAATTCCTTGGTGAATAGTCCCTCACCGGGGCCGAAAGGATCGGTCGAATCAACGATTATAATATCATATTTATTTTCGCAGCGGCGTATGAACTTTACGCCGTCTTCATAGTATATCCTGACTCTTTCATCATCGAGACGGCAGGATGTGGTCGGCAGGAACTTCCTGCTGACCTCCACAACGAGCTCGTCTATCTCAACGAGGTCGATGCTTTCTACCGAGCTGTACCGTGTGAGCTCACGTACCACACCTCCGTCACCTGCACCGATAACAAGTATATTCTTCGGATCGGGGTGAACTGCCATAGGTACGTGCGTTATCATCTCGTGGTAGATGAATTCGTCCTTTTCGGTGAGCATCATATATCCGTCAAGCGTAAGAAAACGCCCGAACTCCTTTGAATCGAAAACGTCGATGCGCTGGAACTCGCTGTTCCCGCTGTAGAGCTGGTGGTCTACCTTTATCGAGAACTTGACGTTCGGCGTATGACGTTCAGTGAACCATAATTCCATAGTTTTCCTCCAATGCTGATACGTGTATTATGTCGTTACACCTGAACATTGAGCCGTTCAATGTTTATATCCTCTGTGCCGGTCATCTGGCAGCCTTTTTCCTTGGCATACATGATATACTCGATTATCTCCTGCGTGATAAGCTCACCCGGAGCAAGTATCGGTATTCCCGGAGGATAGCACATTACGAACTCCGTACATACTCTGCCAGCCGATTCTTTGAGGGGAACAGATACCTTGTCCGAATAGAAGGCTTTCCTCGGAGTTTCGGTGACCACAGGGGAGATGTACTCGTGGCTGAGCATATCTGCTCCGTTCCTGCCGAAGCGGCGTTTTATTTCAGACAATGCGCTGATAAGACGTTCAATGTCACGTTTTCTGTCGCCGACGGAAATATACGCGAGGATATTTCCTATGTCGCCGAATTCGATCTGTATGTCGTACTCATCACGGAGCAGGTCATAAACCTCTATTCCTGCAAGACCGACGGGAAGCGTGAATACGCTGAGCTTTGAAACGTCGAAGTCGAAGATGCTGTCGCCGTTGATGAGCTCGCGCGAGTATGCATAATAACCGCCTATGTCATTTATCTCGGAGCGGGCGTATTCAGCCATTTCAACTGTCTGGGCAAATATCTCCCTGCCGCTGAGAGCGAGTCGCTTGCGTGATATGTCGAGGCTTGAGAGCAGAAGATACGAAGCACTTGTGGTCTGTGTCAGATTGATGACCTGACGCATATAGTCTGCGTTGACCTTACTGCCCATAAGCAGAAACGAGCTTTGTGTGAGGCTGCCTCCTGATTTGTGCATACTTACGGAGGCAATATCAGCCCCCGCAGCCATAGCTGTAACGGGGAAGCACTCGCCAAAATAGAAATGTGTTCCGTGAGCTTCATCAGCGAGCACAAGCATACCATGTGCATGGGCGAGCTCGCTGATACGGCGGAGATCGGAACAGATACCGTAATATGTGGGGTTATTGACCATAATCGCCTTTGCATCGGGATTATCGCGAATCGCCTGTTCAACCTGTGATACTGACATTCCGAGCGATATACCGAGCTGCTTGTTCACATCAGGATTCACGTACACGGGAACTGCTCCTGTCAGGATCAGAGCATTTATCGCACTTCTGTGGACATTGCGCGGCATGATTATCTTGTCGCCTTCTTTGCAGGCATACATTATCATGCTCTGAACGGCAGAGGTAGTTCCGCCGACCATAAAAAACGCATTGAAAGCTCCAAAAGCCTGTGCTGCAAGCATTTCCGCATCCTTGATAACTGATACCGGATGGCAGAGGTTGTCGAGTGGCTTCATCGAGTTGACATCCACATTCATGCAGTCTTCACCGAGAAATTCGGTAAGCTCCATATTGCCGCGTCCGCGCTTGTGTCCCGGAACATCGAATGGCACGACTCTCATGCGTCTGAATCTGCGGAGAGCCTCATATATAGGAGCATTAACCTGTGAAAGCTCAGTCATTTCCGTACACGTTCCTTCCACTGAAGATTTCTATCATTTCTTTTCTGAGTGCATTGGTGATGTCGAGCCTGCTTCTCGGCGGAAGCTCATGGACATCGGTATTGAACAGGTAGTTCTGAAGTATGATGTCCTTGATGAGCATTTTTGTATGGAACATATTTGCCTGATATACATTTATATCCACCGCATCATACTTGTTGAGTATCGACGAATCTATATAATTCTGGATAGAGGTTATGTCGTGGTCAATGAACAGCTTTTCGCCGTCAAGGTTGCGCGTAAAGCCGCGTACACGGTAGTCCATGGTGATGATATCGGAATCGAAGCTTCCGATGAGATAGTCGAGAGCGGTGAGCGGCGTTATCTTGCCGCAGGTCGCAACATCAATGTCTACGCGGAAGGTAGCTATGTTTGTATCGGGATGATACTCAGGGTAGGTGTGGACAGTAACATGGCTCTTGTCGAGGTGAGCGACTATCTCGTTTCCGCCCGACGGTACCATCGTATCATCAGCAATCAGGAATGTCGCGGAAGCTCCCTGTGGGTCGTAGTCCTGACGCGACACGCTCAGCACCTGTGCACCGATCATTTCAGTGAGGTGAGTCATGATATCGGTGATACGCTCCGAGTTGTATGCCTCGTCGACGTATGCGCTGTATTCGAGCTGGGCCTTCGGCGTCTTGGCCTAGCAGACATCGTAGATGTTGAAGCTCAGGGATTTTGTCAGGTTGTTGAAGCCGTAAAGTTTGAGTTTGTTTTCCATAATTATACCTCTAAAAATAAAAACGTACAGACCTTTCAGCCTGTACGTGTAAGGATAGCACTGCGGCAGCGCGGGTGACTTCCAAGCGGTTTCAGAGAGTCTATATAAGCAAAGATACCTTTTACTACTCTTATTGACCTTTCACAAGCTGAGAACTTATAAAAACAATAAGGCAACAGAAGTTGCCAGCCGAATGGTAACATCCGGCGGTCGGCATTTGACCCGCTGTCCGTATGGCGAATAACCCCGCTTGGCGGGAGTGGTCAAAGAATCTTGCTCTGAAACCGAAGCTTCGCTGCAATTTTTTTCATTTTAACATAAATATGCAATTTTGTCAATAGAAAAAGCATCTCTGCGGCAAAAAAACTGAAAAAATCATGCCTGTATGATCTTTACGATGAGAAAAACGAGAATAGCGATCTGAAGCAGCAGACCTGCGGTGTTGATGACACGGAAGTACCAGTGCTTGGTTTTGTGGCGGAAGAGCTTCATTCCCGCGAGAGCCCCGAGAGCTCCGCCGAAGAAGCCGAATCCGAGCAGGGTAGCCTCTTTGATGCGCCATTTGCCCTTTTGCGCTTTCACCTTGTCAGCCTTGTAAAGTATGAGGGAGATAACTGACATGACTGCAAAATATACTGCGGCGGCAGCAAAAATGTATGTATACATATTATTTATCCTCCTGTTCGCTTAAACTGAAATCCATATCGAGAGTGCAGAACAGCTCGTAGTCCTTGTATTCCTCCTTGACACGGCGGACTGCCTCATTGTAAACAGCGTCCCTGTCGGGAGCATCGAAGCTTACTATTATATCGAACTGTATCCGCTTGTGCTCCTCGTCAAGATAGAAGCCGTGTGCCTCAAGAACGTGGTCAACGGACATTGCAATATCGTATATACGGCTTCTTACAGCCTTTTCACGGCTGTCTTCATCGTTGAAGGTATAAACGCTCAGTGCGGTGAGAACTATCCCGTGCCGCACATACAGTTCAATTGATATCTGACGCTGGAGCTGGTCGATCTCGCGTGCAGACAGCGAATCCGGTACTTCTATGTGCCCCGAGCAGTTGAACCTGTCAGGTCCGTAGTCATGGAATATCAGGTCATATACTCCGTATACCTGCGGAAATGACATTATACACTCCCTGACTTTCCGTACTGTATCGACGCTTACACGCTGACCGAGCAGGTGGGATATGGTCCTGATGAGCATATCTGTACCTGTTTTGATTATGGCTATGGATATGAGCACGCCGAGCCAAGCTTCAAGGCTGATGTTCCATATCAGGAAAATGATGGCGGCAGCGAGAGTCGAAACGGATATTACTGCATCCATGAGAGCATCTGTGCCCGAATTTATGAGCGATTCGGAGTTGACACGCTTTCCTGTCCGTCTGAAATGGAGACCGAGCAGTATCTTAACAATAATGGCGACCGATACGATGATGAGAGCTGCTGATGAGTAGTCGGGAGCCTGTGGGGTGACTATCTTCCTGACGGATTCCACAAATGAGGTGATACCGGCATAGACGATGATAACTGCAATTATCATCGAGCTGAGATATTCTGCACGTCCGTGTCCCCACGGGTGTTTGCGGTCGGGCTGTTTTTTTGCAAGTTTAGTGCCGATTATGGTTATCAGGGACGAAGCTGCGTCGCTCAGATTATTAACCGAGTCAAGTGTTATGGCGATAGAGTGCGAGAGCAGACCGACTCCTGCCTTGAATGCTGAAAGAAAGATATTTGCAATTATTCCCAATATGCTTGTTCTGATTATGGTGTGTTCCCTGTTGCTTTCCACGGGAGCATGTGGACTGTGTGTTTCCGTTGCCTTCACCGCCTTTGCTTTTTCTTTCTTTTTATCAATGTCTGTTCAACTATTATATCTATTATATCAGACGCTGATGTTTCTTTCAAGAGAAAAAAGTAAGTGAATACAAATAATTCTTGCATTTTTCATAAGTCTGTGATATACTTAATCTTACTTTGTTATGAAAGGATAGTTCTCTTGAAATCGGATTTTATTCGCGGTATGCAGCACGGTATACCTATTGCTCTCGGATACCTTTCGGTATCGTTCGGATTCGGTATTCTTGCCGTTGAGAGCGGACTGAGCGTATTTCAGTCGTCTGCGGTATCTGCTCTGAATCTCACATCGGCAGGACAGGCAGCAGGAGTCGGTATTATTGCTGCAGGCGGTACTCTGCTCGAAATGATACTTGTACAGCTCGTTATTAATATAAGGTATTCACTTATGGCACTGTCGCTCTCACAGAAGCTTGACAGGAGATTTACAGCTCCGCATCGTCTGCTTGCTTCATTTGGCATAACTGATGAGATATTTGCCGTTTGTTCGGCTCAGCCGGGAGCTATTACTCCTATGTATATGTATGGCATGATACTGATCGCAATGGCAGGCTGGATAGGCGGTACTTTTCTCGGAGCTTCGGCAGGGGAGGTGCTTCCGGAAGCGGTCTCCTCGGCAATGGGAATAGTGCTCTACGGAATGTTTATTGCTATAATTGTTCCTCCGTCACGAAAAAAGAAAAGCATTCTTTTCGTGACAATCGCGGCAGCAGTTCTGAGTATTATTTTCAGATATGTGCTGACAATGGTTTCGGACGGCTTCGCTGTCATTATCTGTGCAGTTGCAGCCGCGGCTGTCGGAGCACTGCTTTTCCCGGTACCTGACGAAGATGAGGAGGAGCAGCAATGACAGTTGCAGTATATATAGCAGTTATGGCGGCAGTAACCTATCTTATAAGAATGATACCCTTTACGTTTTTCAGGAAGAAGATAAAATCAAAGTTTGTGCGGAGCTTCCTGAAATATATTCCTTATGCCGTACTGAGCGCAATGACTATCCCTGCCGTTTTCACAAGCACGGGGAACGCCGTCACATCAGCTGTGGGAGCACTTGTCGCAGTTGTACTCGCTTTCTTTGATCTGCCGCTTATACTTGTGGCACTTGCCGCATCTTTTTCAGCTTTTCTCACAGGCTTGCTTATGTGAAAAAACCGCTGTCGGCATTATGCTGACAGCGGTTATCTTTTACAGTACTGCTCTGCTGCTTTCACAGGTGTTTCCTGTGAACGAGATGCGGTCACAGGTATTCTGACCGTATATCCGGTTTCTCATCTGAAGCTGTATCTTATCAGTAAGCATGGCTATGAATTCTGAGTTGGTCGGACGGACATTGAAGAACGAGTTGTCATATCCGAGAACGTTTCGTATACTCAGCTTGTCCGCACGTTCCCATGCAGTTTCAATAGCAGTTCTGATCGCTCTTTCCACGCGTGAGGGGGTGGCAGAGTATTTCTCCGCGATAACAGGGTAAAGCCGCTTGGTTATGTTGTCGAGAAGCGATTTGTCACGCAGACATTCAAGAACACAGCTCCTGATGTATCTGTATCCTTTGAGATTGGCAGGAATACAAATTTTCTTTATCGTATCGGTCACAAGGATCTCAGGATCGTGGCAGGAGGGGGCAACGTTTCTTCTTGCAACTGCCATGACTGCTTCTGCCAGCTCATCTGTATTTATCGGCTCGGCAATAAAATATGAAGCACCATTTGCTAATACCTGCTTTTCAATGAAAGCATTATACAGGTCACAGACAACAATGAACGATGGAGCATCGGACACTGTTTCACGTATCTTTCGCATGAGCGTGACAACATCTGTATCTTTGAGGGTGAGATTGCAAATCACAACATCAGGAGCTTCGGATATGACTGAATTCATGACAGCGGATTCGTTGTTGCTGCGCGTGTATGCGTAGATGCTGTGTTCCGCCAGAGATGAAGCGATAGATGTTCCGACTGATGCTGAGTTGTCACAGATGAGTGCTTTGATTTGTGGTGTGTTCATTTTCTTTTGTTCCTTTCACAATAAATTTTATATTCAGATTATAGCTGAAAGTTGTGCATTTTGCAAGAGAAAAATAATCGCTTTGTCGAAAAAATCGGAAATAAACAATAATTGCATTATTTGCAGGGAATAAATATTACATCTTGCTAAAATTATACGAGAATATACGTATAGTAAATGCAATTAGTTATAAAATAAACATTTTTGATTTGCTATTGACTTTGTGTTAAAAATGTCGTATAATATTATTTGTAATTTGCGAGTGTGCTGGAATAGGCAGACAGGCACGTTTGAGGGGCGTGTGTCGACAGACGTATGGGTTCAAGTCCCATTACTCGCACCATAATGGACAGATGGCTGAGCTGGTCTAAGGCGCACGACTGGAACTCGTGTATACGTTAATAGCGTATCGAGGGTTCGAATCCCTCTCTGTCCGCCATATTGCCATGACTAAATAGATGACATGGTCAAAAAAGCCCGAAATATCGGGCTTTTTTGCTACCTAAATCTCGAAAATTTTACTTCGATTTTCATAGATGACATTGGGCTGTTTTAGCCATGTGTAAGGATTTGAACTCTCAAAAGAGCAGTTCCAGCCCCCTCCAAAGGTCGAAATACAGGCAAA
>JAKSQV010000043.1 GCA_024403935.1 Ruminococcus sp.
GAAAATACTTATTATAAATTGCAGTCCTGTCAGAAATGGTGCGACAGCAGAAATAGTAAATATAGTAAAAGATAATGTTAGTATAGGAAATGAAGTAAGAAGTATCAGTATTGATGATTATGAGATTGCTTTATGTAAGGGTTGTAGAACTTGCCATAACACGGCTCAATGTTTTCAAAAAGATGATGTTATAAAGTTAATGGAACAGTATGAATGGGCAGATAAAATAGTGTCAGTGTCTCCTTCATACTGGGCAGATATTCCAGGACAGTTCAAGGTGTTTATAGATAGATGTACACCTTGGTGTAATACACATGAGCCACATGCAAAACTATCTGCTGGTAAAAAAGGTTATACCATTGCATTGAGAACTGGTCCAAGTATGCCTGAGTGTGAAAGAATCATTAGCAGTATTGAACATTTTCATGGTCATTTGGAAATTGCGTCTTGTGGCAAATTAGGTCTTTGTTCTATTGAGTATAAAGAAGATGTTACTACAAGGATTGATGAAATAAAGGAATTTTGTAATACTATTTTGAAATGACAAATCCCAGTTTGTCGGGCAGTTGATTTTATATCAATAATATGATATAATATTTACATCAGTTACTCTCTGCTTCGGCAGCAGGAATATTTTCGGAGCCTGAGCCGTCAGGCTTCCGTAATTTATATCACCGAGGAGGAATTTATAATGAACATGAAAAAATCACTGGCTTCCGCTATGGCTGCGGTATGTGTGTTAGGCACGGGCATACTTCCGTCCGTTTCCGTATCTGCGGCTGACGAGTGGCTTGATGTAAGTCTCAGGCCGAAGTCGTATTTCGTAAAGGCGGGCGATTACCTTGACATCGACGTTGTCGTGAAAGACCTCGGCAAAAACTACCAAATAGGCGGTATGCAGGTCAAGATGAAAACCTTCAGCACAGAGGCTCCAAAGCTTAATGCGATAAGCTCATATCACGAGCTCGCCGCAAATGTTGATACAGGTGAGGCGGCATTTACAATAAAGCCGGATGTCAGCGGAGATGCGCTTGTTACATATCAGTATATAATCCCCGATGATGCAAAGGCAGGAACAAATTACAGCTTCGATATACAGAGTGCCTTCACCTTTGCCTGTGATACTGACGGCAAAGAGATACCGCTCGAGTTTATGCCGACCTATCTGCTTGTTACTGTTGCAGACAATGAGCAGAAGGATATATCAATATACCAGACAATGTCGCAGTATGAGGTAAAGCCCGGCGATTCATTCGATGTTGATATCGTCATTGACGGAAAGGATGCAGCCAGCGTATCAGGCTTCCAGTTCAAGATAGATATGCCCGAGGGTATAGAGTGCCTCGGACTTGCAAAGGAAACCACCGATAATGGTGCTGATATTCATTTTAACCCCGACACTCTTGAGGTCGCTATGGCTGATCAGAAGGGAGCTTCAGCAGGATTCAGCTCCGGAGAGAAGGTTGCGACTGTAAAGTTCAGAGTGCCCGAGAATTTCCAGGAGGGTGACTATACATTAGGTATCACCGATGCATGCGCTTCAGACAGCAATGGTGAGCAGTCTGCTCCCGTCGTAAATTCCGCAAGTAAGCTGGTAGTTGCAGTAGATGTTCCGATACCGGTATTGAACGGCAAACTTGGTGATGCCAACCTTGATGGAAAGGTCGATGCAAAGGATGCTTCACTCGTACTTGCCGAATACTCGCTTCTTTCCACAGGTGCTGAGGGAACGTTCGAAGATCAGCAGTTCAAAAACGGTGATGTCAACTTCGACAGCAAGATCGATGCAAAGGACGCTTCAAAGATACTTGCTTACTACAGCTACCTCTCGACAGGCGGCTCTGACATCATGGAAGAATGGGTAAAGACCAACTGATAACAATAACAGCAGCCGCTGCAGGGTATCCGCAGCGGCTTTCTTTTTGATGCTTCAGCATTGTATCCGCTCTTGACTTTATGAATGGAATGTAATATAATAATAATGTATACTTTGACGAGCTTCGGCAATAATATGACCATATTATTATGTCGGAGAGTGAAGTATGGAAGATGAAAACAAGAATCTGTCCACTGAGGAAAACAGCGTTCAGAACACCAAGCACCTTATCCACTGCCTGACGGTCGTGGGGCAGATCGAGGGACATTATGTCCTCGAAGAACAGAACAAGACCACTCGTTACGAGCACATTATTCCCGCTCTTATTGCTGTCGAGCAGGACAGGAGTGTCGAGGGACTGATGATAATTCTCAATACTGTGGGCGGAGATGTTGAAGCAGGGCTCGCCATTGCCGAGCTTATTGCAGGCATGAAGACGCCGACTGTTTCTCTTGTGGTGGGGGGCGGTCATTCAATAGGCGTGCCGCTCGCCGTGAGCGCGAAGAAGTCCTTCATCGTGCCGTCGGCTTCAATGACGATACACCCCGTAAGAATGAGCGGTACGGTGCTGGGAGTTCCGCAGACTCTTGCCTGCTTCGACAGGATGCAGGACAGGATAGTCGATTTCATCATCCGCAACAGTAATATCTCCGAGGGCGAGCTCAGACGGTTGATGATGAACACTGAGGAGCTCGTGCTTGATGTCGGCTCTGTCGTGGACGGAGCAAAGGCTGTTGATATCGGACTTATCGACTGCCTCGGAAGTCTCGGGGATGCAATGGACAGTCTGTATGAAATGATAGAAAATTCGGAAAGGCGATACAAATAAAGCCTTGAATATCAGAACAATCGGAGGATACAAAGCAATGCCCGCAAAGAAAAGAAAAGCACCCATGGGCGCGGATTTCCGCGATGAGGACCTCACAACCCATGGCAAGCCCAAAAAGAAAAAAGCAAGCGAAACAGTGACAGCTCCCGAGGAGGACTATACTGAGCAGAACCGCGTATGGTCGGTAATCCTGTTCGCACTCGGTATACTCACCGCGCTCATGACATTCATTCCCGGTTCTGACGGCTGGGAGGGAATACATAATTTTATGCTGGGATTATTCGGTATCTCGGCATTCCTTGTGCCTGTGGTCCTGATATACACCTCAGTGCTTATCGGACTTGAGAAAAGCCGTGACAACGTCACAGGAAAGGCAGCACTCGGATTTCTTATGATACTGCTGATCTGTTCGTCTATACAGGTGTTTATGGTCGGAGAGATACCCGGGCACACCTTCGGAGAGCATATAACCAAGGTCTTCAATGACGGCAGAGAGCTGAAGGGCGGCGGACTTGTCGGTCTTCCCATATCAGGGATCCTGCTTGCGGTAATGGGCAAGCTCGGAGCACGTATCCTTACCGTGATACTTTTCTTCGTGATAGCTCTGCTTCTCACAGGAAAGAGCCTTATTGAATTCCTGAAGATGATCGCTTCACCTTTCGTTCTCATTGGCAAGCTGCTCACAGGCGAGTGGGAGGATGTCCCTGAGGAGGACGAGCCTGCTGCCGCGGATGAAAAGCCTGCAAGGACACGCAGAACGGTCAACCGCAATATGACAAGCTCCGTAGAGGACCTTGAAGCTGTGGCACTGGTGAATTTTAAGCCTTCAGCAGAGGCGGCTGACGAGCCTGCCGAAGATAACAAGAAGGCTGAAGAAGACGAATTCAGTATGTTTTTCGACATTCCGCTTCCCGAAGACGGAGCCGCCGCTGCTGCTCCTGCCTCTGCTGCTCAGCCGCTTCCCGAGGAGAAGCCTGCAGAAAGCGCAAGTGATGCCAATATTGATACTGACCTCGAAAATCTCATCAACAAGGCTGCCGATGACAAGGCAAAGCGCGACAGTGCAGCCGGAGAGAATACCGAGGAGGAAAAGCCGCCCGTTCAGCAGCAGCTTTATCTGCTTCCGGGCATAGACCTGCTGACACCTCCCGAGATACGCTCAAATCCTGCCGAAGCCGCTTCTGAGATGCGTGAAAAAGCAGATAATATCGTCAACACGCTCAAGAGCTTCGGCATTGACGTAAAAATACGCAATATCTTCCGCGGTCCGTCTATCACACGTTACGAGATACAGCCGGGCGCGGGCGTGAGAGTCTCAAAGATCAAAGGACTTGAGGACGACATCTGCCTTAGCCTTGCGGCACAGGGCGTGCGTATCGAAGCTCCTATCCCGGGAAAGGCTGCCGTGGGCATCGAGGTGCCGAATATCATCAAGGACACGGTCACTCTGCGCGAGATACTGTCTTCGACGGAATTCCGCAGTTCAAAGAGCAAGCTTGCATTTGCTGTCGGCAAGGACATCACGGGCAATGCCATAGTCGGAGACATCACGAAGATGCCTCACGTTATTATCGCAGGCACGACAGGCTCGGGTAAATCCGTCTGCACGCGTTCGATAATAATGAGCATACTCTACAACGCAAAGCCCGATGAAGTCAAGCTCATACTTATTGACCCGAAAATGGTCGAATTCAAGGTGTTTGAGGGCATACCTCATCTGCTGATACCCATAATCACACAGGCAGAAAAGGCAGCAGGTGCGCTCAACTGGGCTGTTCTCGAAATGATGAGACGCTATAACATCTTCGCAGAGGTCGGCGCGAATGACCTGAAATCATACAACGAGCTCTCTGAGGAAGACGAAGAGCTTCCGTTCATGCCGCAGATAGTCATTTTTATTGACGAGCTCGCAGACCTCATGCTCGTTGCAGGCAAGGAGGTCGAGGACTACATCTGCCGTCTTGCACAGATGGGACGTGCCGCAGGTATGCACCTTGTGGTCGCTACACAGCGTCCGACCACCGATGTTATCACAGGTCTTATCAAGGCTAATATTCCGAGCCGTATCGCACTTTCGGTTATGTCACAGGTGGATTCGCGTACGATAATAGATATGGCAGGTGCGGATAAGCTCCTCGGCAACGGAGATATGCTCTATATGCCGATAGGAAGCGGCAAGCCTATACGTGTACAGGGCTGCTTCGCATCGAGCAGGGACATCAATGAGACGCTCAGCTTCATACGTTCGCAGATGTCCGAGGAATATGACAGCAACATCATCGAGGCAGTCGAGAACTATGTTCCGCAGACAGCCAAGGGCGACAAGAGCGGCTCATCCGACAGCGGCTTTGAGGTCGGCAGCGATGAGGACTACATAATCAGAGCGGCAGAGGTCGCTGTAAATAACGGTCAGCTTTCAACTACCATGCTTCAGAAGAAGCTCAAGCTCGGATATGCAAGAGCATCACGAATAATCGACGAGCTTGAGGAACGCGGAATAATCGGCCCGAGTGAAGGCTCGAAGCCGCGTAAGGTATTGATGTCGAAGATGCAGTTCGACGAATGGAAGCTCAGGATGCAGGAAGACTGATCCTGACATATATGCAGAATAGACCGTATACACAAACAGAAAGGCGGTGATACCTTGTACGAGGGCTTCTTACCGACCACAAAAGCGGAGATGGACGAGCTCGGCATTGAGCAGTTCGACTTCATATACATTACGGGCGATGCCTACGTTGACCACCCGAGCTTTGGTGCGGCTATCATTACGCGCCTTATTGAAGCTCTCGGCTTCACTGTCGGTATCATCGCCCAGCCCGACTGGCATACCGACAGGGATTTCCGCCGATTCGGCTCTCCGCGGTATGCCTTCCTTGTGACATCGGGCAATATAGATTCAATGGTAGCGCATTATACCGCCGCAAAGAGAAAACGTTCTGATGATGCGTATTCTCCCGGCGGGGCCGCAGGAAAGCGTCCTGACAGGGCGGTGATCGTCTATTGTCAGAAACTGCGCGAATACTTCAGCGATGTGCCGATAGCGATAGGCGGACTTGAGGCTTCTCTCCGTCGCTTTGCACATTACGACTACTGGGACGATGACGTGCGGCAGTCGGTGCTTGTTGACAGCGGAGCCGACCTACTCATGTACGGCATGGGTGAGCACCAGATACGCGAGCTCTGCACGCGGCTTGCGGCAGGAGAAAGCATTCACGGTATGCACGATATACGCGGAACGTGCTATCTGACCGAGCCTGTCAATACTCCGTTCGGAGCGGCACAGTGTCCGTCATTCGAGCAGGTGCGTGACAGCAAGACAGAATATGCCAAGGCGGTAAAGATACAGTATGACTGGCAGGATGAGGTCTACGGCAAGACCGTGATACAGCGTCACGGCAAGGTCATGCTCGTGCAGAATCCGCCTGCTCTCAGTCTCACCACCGAGGAGCTTGACTACATATACAGCCTTCCGTATACAAGACAGGTACATCCGTCGTATGAACAGCAGGGCGGAGTGCCGGGTATCGAGGAGGTGCGCTTCTCAATAACCCATAACCGCGGATGCTTCGGCTACTGTAATTTCTGTTCTATCGCACTTCATCAGGGAAGGCGTGTTACTGTACGAAGCGAAGGCTCAGTTCTCGCCGAGGCAGAACGTATCACGAAAATGCCCGATTTCAAGGGATATATCCACGATGTGGGCGGTCCGACGGCAAACTTCCGTCACACCTCCTGTGAAAAGCAGCTTACCAAGGGGCTGTGTATGGGCAGAAAGTGCCTTGCTCCGACTCCGTGTCCCTCACTGAAGGCAGACCACACCGAGTACCTTGCAATGCTCAGAAAGCTGAGGCAGGTCAAGGGTGTGAAGCGCGTGTTTATACGCTCCGGAATACGCTATGACTACCTCATGCAGGATAAAAATGACGAATTTATGCGTGAGCTGATAAAGTATCATGTAAGCGGACAGCTCAAAGTCGCACCTGAGCACTGCTCAGCAGTGGTGCTCGACAAAATGGGCAAGCCGCATATCGAAGCATACAAGGCGTTTCAGAAGCGGTTCTATGAGATAACCAAGGGTATCGGCAAGGAGCAGTATCTTGTTCCGTATCTGATGTCTTCGCATCCGGGCAGCACGCTGAACGAAGCAATAGAGCTTGCGCTGTTCCTGCGTGACAATCATATCCGTCCGGAGCAGGTGCAGGACTTCTATCCGACTCCGGGAACGATCTCCACGGCGATGTTCTATACTGAGCTTGATCCGTATACAATGGAAAAGGTGTATGTTCCGAAAACGCCGAAGGAAAAAGCAATGCAGAGAGCACTGCTGCAATACTTCCGTCCGCAGAACAGGGAACTTGTGCTTGAAGCTCTGAAAAAAGCAGGCAGATACGATCTTATCGGCTCATCGCCGAAGTGTCTTGTTGAGGATATACCTTCGAAGGGCGGTGACAAGCATTGGCAGAAAAAGGACGCTCAGACAGACCGAAGGACATCACACAGGACAGGGAACAGCTCTTCAGGGAGCTTCGCAGCGAGGTCAAAGCCCGCAGGAAAGAAAAAAACAAGCGGGAAAAGGCACTGAGCCTTGTCTTTATCATAATTCTTGCGATATGCTTTGCACTGACATTCGTGCCGAAGCAGACTGTCTATCCTGCCGAGGGCGAGCTTCAGGTACACTTCATTGATGTCGGTCAGGGTGACTGCATATATATTGCCGCAGGGGAGCAGAATATGCTCATTGACTGCGGCGAGGCTGAAGAATCTGTAAAGGCAATAAGCTGTCTGCATGATATGGGAGTGAGACATCTCGATCTCATCGTCGGTACGCACCCTCACTCAGATCACATGGGAGGAATGGACCGAGTTATCGAATCGTTTGAGATAGGGAAGTGCATAATCCCTCACCTTGATGATGAGGATATTCCCACGGGCTCATATTTCATGCGTTTCCTCGATGCAGCGGAAGAACACGGTGTTAAGCTTGAGGAGGCTGTTACAGGGAGCAAATTCACAGTCGGTGATGCCCACTGTGAGATAGTTGCTCCGAACAGCAGCAGCTATGATGACATAAACAACTATTCTATCGGTATTGTTCTGCGGCACGGAAACGAGAGCTTCATCTTCACGGGAGATGCCGAGGGCGTTGCGGAGCAGGAAATGCTCGACGGAGGACATCTCGGCAAAATGAATGTGTACAAGGTCGGTCATCACGGGAGCAGCTCGTCAAGTACGGCTGACTTCCTCAGCGTGATACGTCCCGACATTGCGGTGATCCCGTGCGGAGCAGGCAATTCCTACGGACATCCGAGCGATGCCGTTATAAGGCGGCTTTCGGTCTACACCGACAATATCTACCGCACCGATCTGTGCGGAAATATAGTTATCACGTCGGACGGCAGCAGTCTGCGCGTTTCGGCGGAAAGGAGAAGCAGATGACGATCGACAGATTTGAGGGCGACTATGCCGTACTCGAAACTGATGAGGGCATGGTCAGCATTCACCGTGCACATCTTCCGAGCTCTGCGCACGAGGGCGATGTCGTGACGTACAGCAACGGCGGATATTCCGTCAGCCATGCCGACACTGACGAGCGGCGCAGGGCTGCCCGTGAAAAGCTCAACAGACTGCTTACAGACAAAGATGACTGATACTATTATTATAGGCGGAGGAGCTGCCGGCTGCATGGCGGCAGTTCACGCAGCAAGATTCGGCAAGTCCGTGCTGATGTTCGAGCGCAATGACCATATCGGCAGAAAGCTCCGTATTACAGGTAAGGGAAGGTGCAATGTCACCAACGATTCCCCGACAGAGGAGCATCTGCGTAATATTCCCGTGAATCCGCGGTTTATGTACAGCTCATTTTCTATGTTCGGTGCTGACGAGACCAAAAGCTTCTTTGAGGAACTCGGAGTTCCTCTGAAAACGGAGAGGGGAAACCGTGTGTTCCCTGTCAGCGACAGTGCTCTGGACATAACAGAAGCGTTCGGGCGCGAACTGAAACGGCTTGGCGTGAAGATCATTCATAAGCGTGTCAGCTCGCTCATCATTGAGGATGGCACGTGTGTCGGAGTCAGGGCAGTGAATGAGGAATTCCGCAGCGGAAGCGTGCTTATCGCGTGCGGCGGAAAATCATACCCGAATACAGGCTCAACAGGTGACGGATACATACTTGCAGAGAGCGCAGGACACACCGTTACCGAGCTGAAGCCGAGCCTTGTACCACTTGTGTCGCCTGATAAGTTCTGTGCCGAGATGATGGGACTCTCGCTGAGAAACGTCACCCTTTCGCTCTATAACGGCGAAAAGCGTATATTCTCAGAGCTCGGCGAAATGCTGTTCACGCATTTCGGTGTGAGCGGACCGCTTGTGCTGAGTGCAAGCAGCCATATCCGTGATATGCAGCCTGACAGATACAGGCTCGTTATCGACCTCAAGCCTGCTCTTTCCCACGAACAGCTTGATGCACGCATACAGCGTGATTTCGCCGAAAACCTCAACCGCGACTTCATCAACGGCATCCGCAGACTTCTGCCTGCAAAGATGATACCTGTTGTAGTGAAGCTGTCGGGAATTGCTCCCGAGCAGAAGGTGAACGGCATCACAAGAGAGCAGAGAAGAAAGCTTGGCGAGCTGATAAAGGCTTTCCCTGTGAGAATATCGGGCTTCCGTCCGATAGATGAGGCGATCATAACGAGCGGAGGCATTTCCGTGAAGGAGATAGACCCGAAAACAATGGAGTCAAAGCTCTGCCGCGGACTATTCTTCGCAGGCGAAGTCATAGACGTGGACGCCTATACGGGCGGATTCAACCTTCAGATCGCATTTTCCACTGCATACGCAGCGGCACTGAATATGTGAGGGCTTATGAAAAGGGAAGCATGGCAGCGGATATTCCGCTATATATTTGAATTTATAGTCGCAGGGCTTTTCGGCTGGGTATATGAGGTCATAACGGTATATATACTGTACGGCCATTTCGTCAACCGCGGCATACTGCATCTGCCGATAATACCGATATATGCGGCAGGTGCATTTATACTGCTCGCAATGCTCGGTGAGCGCGACAGGCATCCGCTGTTTGTATTCCTGTTTTCGGCGGTTGTGACTACTGCGTTTGAGCTTGGAGCATCTTACCTGCTGGAGTTCATTTTCCACAGGCAGTTCTGGACATACGAAAACTGGTGGGGCTCGATACAGGACCGTTCAAGCCTCATTTCAAGTGCGATATTCGGTGTGCTTGCAGTCGGATACTTCTTCTGGCTTCATCCGCTTTCGGGAAAGCTCTGTGACAAGCTTCCGAAAGCCCTGTGCATCAGCTTTTCGGTGCTTGCAGCCGGAGCTGTGATCGCCGATACGGCTGTTTCCGTATGGGAACTGCTTGCGGCAAGGCAATAACGTCTGAAACTGCAGAACGCCGTAAAGGCATTCCGTACAGTTCAATATAACAGTAAAAAACGGAGGACCATTATGAAAAATATCAATATCGCTATCGACGGACCTGCAGGTGCAGGAAAGAGCACTATCGCAAAAATGGTATCAGCAAAGCTCGGCTATATCTATGTTGATACCGGCGCACTTTATCGCACTGTGGCTCTTTATATTACAGAGAACGGCATTGCTGACGAGGACATCGAGAAAGCGCTTGCAGGTGCGGAGGTATCACTTCGCTTTGTGGACGGCACTCAGCATGTTTTCCTCGGAGACAGAGACGTTTCCGACCTGATACGCACTCCTGCCGTATCAATGGCAGCATCACGCACATCTGCGATACCTGCTGTAAGAGCTTACCTCTTTGAGACTCAGCAGAAGATCGCCCGTGAGAACAACATCATCATGGACGGCAGAGATATAGGAACAGTCGTGCTCCCGAATGCCGATGTAAAGATATTCCTCACAGCTTCCGCGGAGGAGCGTGCAAACCGCCGCTACAAGGAGCTTGCGGAGAAGCCTGACTGCCCGACCTATGAGGAGATCCTCAATGACATTCTTCAGCGTGACTATCAGGATATGCACCGCGAGATAGCTCCGCTCAGGCAGGCGGAGGATGCAGTTCTTGTCGATACGACAGAGCTTAACCTTGAGGAGAGCGCAGAGGCTATCGTCAAGGTCATAAACAGCAAGATAGGCTGAGATATACTACGTTGTCAGAAATAATGGGGAATAATTAAGCACGTCAGGAAGGAATAAACAGATGTATTATATCGCTAAGTTTTTTGTGCGGCTGTTTTTCCGCATAATATACAACCTGCACTATGAGGGGAGAGACAATATCCCGCGCGGTGAGGCAGTCATCTACGCCTCAAACCACCGCTCCAACGCTGATCCGCCGCTTCTCGGAGGCGGAGCTGTCGGAAAGCATGCCTTCATGGCGAAGGAGGAACTTTTCAGGAACAAGCTGTTTGCGTGGCTGATACGCGCTCTCGGAGCTTTCCCCGTATCACGCGGCAAGGGTGACATTGCTGTCATTGATACTGCAATAGAAAGACTTCACAGCGGCAGGAGCCTGATGATATTCCCCGAGGGAACACGCTCAAAGGACGGAAAGGTAGGACGCGGACATTCCGGAGCGGCACTCATTGCTGCAAAGGCGGACAGCAGGATAATCCCTGTGGGCATCGTATTCGGCGAGAAGCTGAAATTCCGTACGCGCGTAACGGTGAAGTTCGGCAAGCCTATCGACCCGAAGGAATATGTAAAGCGTTCCGATGAGCCGAATCCGCGTCAGCTCGTGAAGCTGAAAAACCGCTATATGGCGGATATAAAAGAGCTTGTGGAGGGACAGGCACAGCTCGGTATCAAGGAGGAAAAGGATAATGCGTGAGGTGAAGGTCGCCGAATCGGCAGGTTTCTGCTTCGGCGTTGACAGAGCCGTAAAAATGGTGTACAACGAGCTTGAAAAGAATTCTAAGGTCGCAACGCTCGGACCAATAATCCACAATCAGGACGTTGTTGACGATATGAAGTCGAGAGGCGCGAGGGTGATCGATTCGGTCGATGAGCTCCAGCCCGACGAAACTGTGGTCATCCGCTCGCACGGAGTCGGCATGAGTGTCTATGAACAGATCGAGGCAAAGGGAAACCGTATGCTCGATGCGACCTGCCCGTTCGTGTCAAAAATACATCGCATTGTAGCTGAAAAAACAAAAGAGGGCT
>JAKSQV010000044.1 GCA_024403935.1 Ruminococcus sp.
TATCTTACTTTTCAGCAATAGCTGCAACGCCGGGAAGTACCTTGCCCTCGAGGTACTCGAGTGAAGCACCGCCGCCTGTTGAGATGTGGCTCATCTTGTCAGCAAAGCCGAGCTGGATAGCAGCAGTAGCGGAATCGCCGCCGCCGATGATAGTTGTAGCGTCAGCCTCAGCAAGAGCCTCGCAGACTGCAACTGTACCCTTCTTGAGTGTGGGGTTCTCGAAAACGCCCATAGGTCCGTTCCAAACAACAGTCTTTGCAGACTTTGCAGCCTCAGCGAAGATAGCAGAGGTCTTGTGTCCGATGTCAAGTCCCATCTTGTCAGCGGGGATCTTGTCAGCGTCAACATACTCTACATCAATGGGAGCGTCGATGGGATCAGGGAATGAAGCTGCAACTGCTGTATCAACAGGAAGAAGGATCTTCTTGCCGAGCTTCTCAGCCTTAGCGAGCATCTCCTTGCAGTAATCGAGCTTTTCGTCATCAACGAGTGAAAGACCGATGCTGCCGCCCTGAGCCTTGATGAATGTATATGCCATACCGCCGCCGATTATGAGAGTGTCGCACTTCTCGAGGAGGTTGGAGATAACATTGAGCTTGTCAGCAACCTTTGCGCCGCCGAGGATAGCTACGAACGGTCTCTCGGGAACCTCTACGGCATTTCCGAGGTACTGGATCTCCTTCTGCATGAGATAGCCTACTGCTGTCTCCTTAACGAAAGCTGTAACGCCTGCTGTTGAAGCGTGAGCACGGTGAGCAGAACCGAAAGCATCCATTACGAATACTTCGCCGTCAACGAGCTCAGCAAGCTCCTTTGAGAATGCCTCGCCGTTCTTTGTTTCCTCATCACCGCGGAAACGTGTGTTCTCAAGAACAACGATCTCACCGTCGTTCATGGAAGCAACAGCACTCTTTGCGTTGTCACCTGTAACAGTATCGTCAGCAGCAAAAGTAACCTTTGTGCTTACGAGCTCAGCAAGTCTTGCAGCTGCGGGAGCAAGTGAGAACTTTGCCTCAGGGCCGTTCTTGGGCTTGCCGAGATGTGAGCAGAGAACAACCTTTGCACCGTTCTCTGTGAGCTTGTTGATAGTGGGAAGTGCAGCCTGGATACGGTTGTCGTTGGTGATAACGCCGTCCTTCATGGGAACGTTGAAATCAACTCTTACGAGCACCTTTCTGCCCTTTACGCTGATGTCTTCTACTGTAACCTTGTTTAATCCTGCCATTGGTATGACGTCCTTTCATAAAAAAATATACGATCTCATAGGGTTGTTAAAATCATAACGATTATTACAACACATTTATATTTTACACTATCCGAAGGATTTTTTCAAGTCTTTTCCATTATTTTTTTCATAATTTATATAGTGCACCTCTGAAAAGCCGTTTTTTCTCAGAAGTTTTTAGAGATGTCCTGTAATGTATGCCGAAGATCGGCCTCATCCCTGCGATTTGCACAGAATCCTCTTGACAACGCCGCTCCGCCGTGCTACAATAGCAGCATAGCCAAATTTGCAGAACGCATCGGGAGGGAGGAAAGCCGTATGCCGGAATGTATCAGGATCATACCGCGTGCAAAGCTCACACGCATCGCCGATCTTACCGGAAACGCTCCCGAATGGGATGTCCACCTGAAGCTCCTTTCAGCCGAAGGCTGTCTGTGCATTATGCACGGAGACGACGATCCGCCCGACAAATACTACCTGATACTGTTCGATTATCCGAGCCGTTTCAGAAGCTTCTGCGGTGACCTCTGCGAAACCGAAGATGAGGTCAGGCTCATCACAAACGATACCGGCTATGTGTTTGCTGTGACTGACAGGGAACTTACCGAAGAAAAGGCGGAAATGCTCCGCGGACAGTTACGATCAATGCAGACACTCATCGAAGCCGAAAACACCATAAACAATTTTCTGAACAAGCACAACTCCAACGAAACAGGTGATACAAATGAACTATCTTGACACTCTTTCTTCAGCCGCCCGCGAACGTATTACCAACTCAAAGCAGCTCATTCCTGCTGACGAGATGATGTATATGGCACTCTCCATGCCTGACGGCACATTTGATTTTGAGACCTCTCTCTCCAAAAAGAAACTGTCGATCATTGCGGAATGTAAAAAAGCCATGCCTGATGTCGGCGATATTGCCGAGGGGCACCACATTGTCGAGACAGCTTCCGAGCTTGAGGACGCAGGTGCCGCCTGCCTTTCAATCGTCACCGAGCCTGTATACTTCCGCGGCTGCCGTGATCACATGCGCCTGATAACGAACGAGGTGTCTATCCCCTGCCTGCGCAAGGAAGCTATCATTGATGAATACATGATCTACGAGTCAAAGATAATAGGCGCAAAGGCTGTACTGCTCATTGCGGTGATGCTGTCAGACGATGAGCTCCGCAATTATATCAGAATATGCGATACACTCGGTATCTCCGCTTTTGTCGAGACATACTCCGAGGATGACATCAGACGTGCCCTCAAGGCTGGAGCACGCATAATCAATGTGGATAACCGCGATATGCGCGACTGTTCGATGGATGACGGAAGATATCTGCGGCTGCGCGATAAAGTTCCGGACGATGTTATATATGTTGCCGAGGGAGGTATTTCCACTCCCGAACACATCAGACTTCTGCGTGAAGCAGGCATTGATGCCGCAGTTATCGGTACCGCTCTCATGAGAGCTCCCGACAGAACTGCAAAGCTCCGTGAGCTGCTGGGAAAAAAATCTGTATGCTCAGTCTGAAGCACTAATCCGTACAAATCCGGCGGCCGCCCTGTTCTCTTGACAAGGGCAGCCGTTTATTTTATAATGTTTATAATCAGCATATACATTTATACAATAGTATATAAATAGCAACCGCCGTCAGCCGCTTACTGTCACGGGCTGAGTTCGGGAAGCACTTCCTTATGCAAACATTGTACGTACATATTTTGAAAATGTACTGCCCAAAACAGAACAGAAAAGGAGAATCTCCATGAAGAAGCGTTACCTCATACCATTGATGCTGATAGCAGCATCTGTTCTGCTGACCGCTGCAGGCAGGCTGTCAAAAGGCTTTGCGGACTTCTACGCCGAAAACATTTTCCCGTACATATCCGCACCTTATGTCTATATCAGCGGACTTGTCCCGTTCTCGGTCGGCGAGGTGATGATACTTGCGGCACTGCTGCTGTTCTTCATCGGGATACCGCTGATGATACTGCTGCTCATATTTAAGAAAAAATCACGCAGAACTATCGCTTCCGTATCGCTGTCCGCTGCGCTGTGGATACTCTGCTTCGTAACTGTGACAGAGTCGCTCAACTGCTTCACTCTCTACGGCTGCACGCGCTTCTCTGAGCGGTACTTCACGCCCAAAGAGCACAATAACGAGGAACTCGGGCAGCTATACTCCATGCTCATCGATGAAGTAAACGAGCTTGCTTTGCAGGTGCCGCGCGACGAGAACGACCGCTTTGTACTCACCTCCGATACGGTGACGGAGTGCAGGAAGGCTATGAAGAAGGCTTCGGAGCAGTATCCGTGGCTCAGCGGCTACTACCCTCAGCCAAAGCCGATAATGTTCTCTTACTTCATGAGCCAGACAGGCACCGCAGGTATGTATTTCCCGTTTTCAATGGAATCCACATACAACGCCGATATGGTCGCCGAGCTCCGCCCATCGGTCATCTGCCACGAATATGCCCATCTCAAAGGCTTCATGCAGGAGGACGAGGCAAACTTCATTTCATTCGTTGCAACTCAGGGCAGCAGCGACCCGCAGGTGAAATACAGCGGCTGCCTCGATGCACTTGAGTACGTACACAATCAGGTTTACGATAACGAGGTCGTATCCTGCTATGATATGACAGACAGGATACTGCCGCAGGTCACGAACGACTGGTTCCGCTTTCTGCCCGATAATTACTGGGAAGAAAATGAGAACAAGGAGGTCATCCCGACCGAATCCGTCAGTGCATTTTCAGATACCGCTTCCGATACGAGCATGAAGCTCAACGGTGTCGAGGACGGCATCAAAAGCTACTCCCGCATGGTGAATCTGCTCCTTGATTACTATTTCCCTCCCGAGGAATAAACAGCGCACAGATGATAACATCTCCGATATACAGCCCTTTACCGCCAAAATAATGTCTATTATTTTAAGGTGTTTAAATTCTTACGAAAAAGCAAATTGTGAACTTTTTCTGCACTTTATGGGTTGTACCAACAAATCGTCCACTATATAATAAAGAGGGAAATTTAATTGGAGGTGTTATAACACAATGAAGAAATCATTCATCCGACGCGTTATGTCATTCGGATTGTCAGCTCTGCTCGTTGCAACTTCGACCGCATTCCCCTCTTTCGGTCAGTCAGCAACGATCACAGCAGAAGCAGCTGACGCAGGCATAAAGAACTTCTCTATCGCAGATGTTACTATGCTCGACGAATACAGCGTCAACGCATTTGAGAAGGAGCTTGACTATCTCCTTGCATTTGACATGAACAAGCTTCTCGCAGGCTTCCGTTCAAACGCAGGCCTCAACACCTATGGTGCAACCCGGTACGGCGGCTGGGAGAATACGAATATCGCAGGTCACTCTGTTGGTCACTATATGACCGCGATAGCTCAGGCATATCAGAATCCGTCTATCACAGAAGCACAGCGTTCAGAGCTGTACAAGAGAATGACCACTCTTATCGATGGACTCAGAGAGTGCCAGAAGAATTCAAAGGGCAAGCCCGGTCTTATTTGGGCTGCTTCCCATCCGAACGGAACAGGCGTTGAAGTTCAGTTCGACAACGTTGAAGCAGGTAAGTCCAACATCATCAGTGAGGCTTGGGTACCGTGGTATACGATCCATAAGATCATGGCCGGTATCGTAGACATCTACGATGCTACGGGATATGCTCCCGCCAAGGAGCTCGGCTCCAACCTCGGTGACTGGGTTTACAACCGCTGCAAAACATGGAACGACCAGAAGCACCGTACCGTTCTCTCCATTGAGTACGGCGGCATGAACGACTGTATGTACGAGCTTTACCGTATCACCGGCAAGGACAATCATGCAGTTGCTGCTCACTACTTCGACGACACAAATCTTCACCAGACAGTTTACAAGGCAAGCCCGAACGTTCTTAACGGCAAGCATGCCAACACAACTATCCCGAAATTCCTCGGCGCACTCAAGCGCTATACCGTTGCTCACGGCAAGACGATCAACGGCGAAAAGGTAGACGCTACTCCCCAGCTCCAGTATGCTGAGAAATTCTGGGAGATCGTAGTTAACCACCACACCTACATCACAGGCGGTAACAGTGAGTGGGAGCACTTCGGAATGGATGACATTCTCGATAAGGAGCGTACCAACTGCAACTGCGAGACCTGTAACTCCTACAACATGCTCAAGCTCAGCCGCGAGCTGTTCAAGATCACAGGCGATATCAAGTACATGGACTTCTATGAGGGAACATACTACAACTCGATCCTCTCCTCACAGAACCCTGAAACAGGTATGACAACTTACTTCCAGCCTATGGCTACCGGTTACTTCAAGGTTTACAGCACACGTTTCGACAAGTTCTGGTGCTGTACCGGAAGCGGTATGGAAAACTTCAGTAAGCTCGGCGATACAATGTATATGCATACAGACGACGCTCTCTATGTCAACATGTATCAGAGCTCTATCCTTAACTGGAAAGACAAGAACATGAAGATCACTCAGAACAGCAAGATCCCCGAAGGCGAAACCACAAAGTTCACCATCGACGGCAGCGGCTCTGTTGACTTCCGTTTCCGTATTCCTGACTGGAAGGCAGGCAATATGGTAGTTAAGGTAAATTCTGAGAGATACAGCTACAAGACTGTAAACGGCTACGCTCAGGTAACAGGCGACTTCAAGACAGGCGACGTTATCGAGCTTACTATCCCCGAAGAGGTCAAGGCTTATTCTCTCCCCGACAAGAACACAGTATACGGCTTCAAGTATGGTCCTATCGTACTGAGTGCTGAGCTCGGCAAGTCAAATATGACTACCGACTCCACAGGTATGTGGGTTACTATCCCGAAGGATAAGGTTACTCCTTCAGAGACGATCAAGATCAAGGGCGCAGTAGTTGATTTCATGGCTAACATCAATGAGCACCTTGTAAGATCAGGTGACTCACTTTCATTCACACTCAAGGACACTGACCACACTCTTACATTCACTCCTCACTACAAGCAGTACCAGCAGCGTTACGGTATCTACTGGAACTTTGCAGGCGACGGTTCTGCTCCCGAAAAGCTCCCGCGTGCAAAATATTCAGTTGTTGACACAGTACAGCCCGGTTACGGTCAGTACGAGAACGACAACCTCCACTACATGCTCGAGAACAACACTCAGGGCGTAACAGATGACAGCACATACCGCTACGCAAAGGCTGACGGATTCTTCAGCTACCGCATGGCTGTTGACAGAGATGCTCCTTTCATGCAGCTGACAGTAACATTCCGCAAGTCCGATAACGGCAAGACTATCCGCATCCGCGTAGGCGACACTGTCCTCTATGCAGGCGAGCTCAACTACACAGGCAATAAGGACGTTTACGACGTCAAGATCCCGATTCCTCAGGACGTTATCGACCGCTGTGTCAAGACTATCAACGCAGACGGCACTGACCGCGACGTTCTCGAAGTCGTATTCACTCCCGATGACAACAAGGAATCAGCAAAGGTTTGCGACTTCATCTATATGACAGCCGTTAAGCCCTCTTACGAATCCGACAGCAGCATCGCTTACTATGTTGACTGCGGCGACCACAATACTTCAACTGTTTCAGGCAGAGATCAGCTCGGACTTTACAACTGTGTAACTGAGCAGCTCTACGGTCCTGACGAAGTAACAGGCAAGCAGTGGGGACTCATTGATGACGCAACAGACCAGTACAACGGAAGCTCAAAGAGCTCCGGTATCTACACAGCAAATACATGGCCTGATGAAGGAAATGCTGCTGACGGCAAGGACAAGGCAGTAAGCTTCCGCTACACCAAGAACCAGTATGAGAACAATATCGCACGTCACCTCGACTATGCTTTCGAGCTTCCGAAGGGTG
Organism: Ruminococcus sp.; assembly: GCA_024403935.1. Lineage (GTDB taxonomy): Bacteria > Bacillota > Clostridia > Oscillospirales > Ruminococcaceae > Ruminococcus. The sequence goes on from JAKSQV010000044.1 coordinate 7,080, forward strand.
AGTACACAATAGAGATGGCATTCCGCGATCCGTGGGGCTGCTCTAAGAATCCCTCGGTTTACGCTGTAGACGGCACAACAAAGACTCTGGTAGCATCAAACTGCGCAACTGACGGCTCTGCTGTCAGCGGCAAGGCAACCGTTGGCGACAGCGGCAAGCTCCAGCTCAGCTTCAATTCAGAGGACAAGGCGATCAACCTCTGCTACATCATCATCAAGGCTAATGGTGATGGCGGCAAAGCATCTCTCCCTCAGACAGGAATCAAAGGCGACGTTAATATCGACGGCAAGCTTTCAGCTGCTGACCTCGTTACCCTCGAAAAGTACCTCGTTGCTGAAGAGGATCTTACTCGTGACCAGTGGCTCAATGCCGATGTCAACAGAGACGATTCCGCAGACGTATTCGATATGGTACTTATCAGAAAGCTTCTGCTGAACGCATAACAGCATCTGAATCAGTGCCGTGTGTGATTATTTTACACACGGCACTTTTTTATATGTAATATTGTGTACTGAAATATCAATATTATAAGACAAAAAGTCATTGCACGAAAGTAAATAGTATGTTATTATTAATTTGTATATAATTTATCTATTTTCCTGAAAGGGGCTAATTATCATGAACAGATTCAAAAAGCTTACTGCGGCAGTCGCCTCTCTGGCTGTTGCAGCAGGTACGCTAACAGGCAATGCTGCTTTGATCGCTGCAAATGCTGCATATGGTGTCGGCGGCAACGGCAATGCCATTATGGAGTACCTCGACCGAGGCATATATGCCATCAAATCCGGCAACGGTATGTTCGTAAGCTGGCGTTACAACGCCAACGACGACAACGATGCCGAGTTCCGCCTCTACCGTGATGACCAGCTCATCTACACCAGCAAGGCGGATGAAGCTACCAACTACTGGGACGCTTCAGGCAGTTCAAACTCGAAGTACCGCGTGGATACGCTCAGGAACGGTGAGGTCATCTCCTCAGAGAACTGCCGCTTCACATCGGGAAGCAACTACTTCGACATCCCGCTTGACATTCCGAAAGGCGGCACCATCAACGGCGAAGCTTACTCCTATTCGCCCAACGACTGCTGTGTCGGAGACGTTGACGGTGACGGACAGTACGAGATATTCGTAAAGTGGGATCCTTCAAACTCAAAGGATAATTCTCAGGTCACAGATACCAGCAAGGGTATTCAGGGTATTACAGGCAACGTCTATATCGACTGCTACACACTCACAGGCAAGAAGCTCTGGCGTATTGACCTCGGCAGAAACATCCGTGCCGGTCAGCATTATACCCAGCTTGCAGTTGCCGATTTCGACTGTGACGGCAAGGCTGAGCTTATAACCAAGACCTGCGACGGTACTGTTGACGGTACAAATCAGGTTATCGGCAACGGAGGCGCAAACTACGTTGACACTGCAGGAACTATCCTCAAGGGACCTGAATACCTGACTCTGTTCGAGGGCGCAACAGGAAGGAACCTCGATACTATCGAGTTCCCTGTGCTCAGAGGTGACGCCACAAGCACCGCGGCAAAATCAACATGGGGCGATAACTACGGCAACCGCTGTGAACGTTACAACTGCGCTATTGCCTACCTTGACGGCGTTCATCCGTCAGCAGTGTACGGCAGAGGCTATTATTCAAGGCTTTCACTTTCAGCTATTGATGTACGCGACGGCAAGCTCGTTAAACGCTGGATATTCGACACCGGATTTGACAGCAGCAACCCTGCTTACAGCAACGGCAACCACAATGTTATGGTCGCTGACGTTGATAACGACGGCAAACAGGAGATATGCATGGGCGCAACCTGTATCGACGATAACGGCAAGCTCCTCTGGTCCACAAAGAAAGGACACGGCGATGCAATGCACCTCGGCGATCTCGATCCCGACCGCGAAGGTCTTGAACTGTGGGTATGCCACGAAGCCAAACCGTACGGCGTTTCACTCGTTGATGCAAAGAACGGCAACATCATCTTCCATAAGGACGGCGACAAGGATACAGGACGCTGCTGCGCCGACAATGTGCTCGCAGGAAACCGCGGTGCCGAGCTGTGGGGCGCAAGACCTGCAAATACGGTAATGAACACCAAAGGCGATACTATCGGCACAAAGTCTCCCTCGCAGAACTTCCTCATCTACTGGGACGGCGACCTTGAACGTGAGCTTCTGGACGACATCAACATCACAAAGATGAAGTCCGCTACCGAGATACAGACTCTCCTCTCAGCTTCAGGCTGTGCTTCAAACAACGGAACAAAGGCTGTTCCCTGTATCACCGCCGACATCTTCGGTGACTGGCGTGAGGAGCTTGTTCTCCGCACATCCGATAACTCAAAGCTCCGCATCTGGTGTACGAATACAGAGTCAAAGACTCGTCTTACAACTCTCATGCACGATATGCAGTACCGTATGCAGTGCGGCTGTCAGCAGAGCTCATACAACCAGCCTCCGCATACCAGCTTCTACCTCGGAAGCGAATCTCCCCTCCCCGCAAGACCGAACATCAAGCTCAACAATACTCCTCCCGAGCCGATAAGCGGTGTGTACATCAAGAACCTCAACGTTCTCGACAGAGACAATATGCTCGGCTGGCAGCTCTCGCCCGCTTCATCAACAGGCTCGCTTATTTACGGCGACAGAGATTTCACATACACAGTTCTCCCTGAGAGACTTTCAGGCAAGGAAGCTATCATAACAGCCTGCAACTCCAAGAACACGTTCTCTGACCTCGCTGAATTTACTACGGCTGCAAGATGCGATTTATTCGTGCTCCTCGACAAGAGAGTTGAGGAGGCAGGAAACACTCCCTCATGGCTCAGTGACTGGACAAAGACCGATATGACAGCGGCATCCAGCAATGATGTCACATTCTCAGTCTACACAAAGACTGTTGATTCAGGCACAAAGGTAACCCTCGGACAGAACGGCATGAACGGCAACTGCATAAACTATACGGTATTCGTTGATGCTGTGCCTCCTGAGACAACCACTACCACAACTGAAACAACAACCACTGAAACAACCACTACCACAACTGAAACAACAACCACTGAAACAACTACTACCACAGAAACTACTACCGAAACAACTACCACAGAAACTACTACCACAGAAACAACCACTACCGAATTACAGGCTTCACTTCTCGGTGATGCAAACCTTGATGAAAAGGTAACTGTTGCTGATGCAGTAGCTATACTCCAGTCGATCGCAAACAAGGACAAATATGAACTCAAGCCGCAGGGCAGGATCAACGCTGACTGCTTCGCTCCCGGAGACGGTGTAACCGCTAACGATGCACTTGCCATCCAGAAGCTTGATGCCGGTGTTATCGACGAGCTCCCTGAATATTAAACAGCACTTTCTGAAAGAAGGCTCCCAAAGGGAGCCTTCTTTTTTGCTTCACGGTCGGATACCACACCGTTTTTTCCGTATTGCAACAATTACACATATCTGTAATCCATTTTTAATTAATTACAGGCTTTATTCACATATACTGTATTGATTCCGCATCAAAATAATGCTATAATATGTATATCCGTAAAATGCTGTACAGAGTTTATCTCAAAGGAGTACAATATGTCAAAGCGTGAACAATCGCGGCCAAGTCTGAAAAAGATACGCAGGCTTCAGCGCTCGATGATATCAGGCTATGCGCTGATAATCATAGCTGTCATATTCGTTATCACGAATCTTGCTGTAAGGAAAACAGACACGGTCCTGAAAAATAAAGTCGTATCTATGACATCATCACTGAACGTCCAGATGAAACTGAATATGGACAGCTATATCTCACGAATGGAAAGTATGGCAACACTTGCTTTCGGCTCGAAGGAAACCTACACCTACGATGCGGCAGCAGATAACATTGATGAGTATTCCGCAATAAGCACCGAAAAGGTCATCACCGACAAGCTGTACCGTCTGTGCATCATGGACAACTTCTGCGATTACGGCATCGTATACCGCAATAACCGTACTGTCGGCAAAATATCAAACGGCACTACTGCACTCATGGGCGACAATATGTACGAGGAACTCAGCTCCATGATCACAAGACAGCGTACCCACGACGGCTGGTGCGCAGGATATAAGGGCGACCTCAAACGTATCTACTATGTAAAGCGTGTACACGAAAATGCCGTACTTGTCATGTCATTCTATACCTCAGAGCTTGAATCGGTATTTGATAATCCCGAGACTCTCGCGGATATGGACATACGTCTCGTGAACTCTGACTATGACATTCTCTACTCATCACGCCGAGAGGAAACAGGCGGACATCTTCCCGGCAATATCATCAGACGCGTTGAAGGTAAGACCTCCGCGACCGTTATTGACGGCTCCTACCTTGTTTCTGTCAATTCCTGCGTTGATGACTGGTACGTTATCTGCTCCATTCCAACGAAGATAATCCTCAACGAAAAGAACGAGATGCGCTACTACATTTACATGGCAGGTCTTATCGCCGCAGTTATCGCTGTGCTGTTCGGAACAGTGATGTCAATAAGGCTGATCATCCCCGTCAAAAAAGCTGTATCCACACTCGACACCAAGGCAAACTGCGACCAGCTTACAGGCATACTCAATAAACTTGCTTTCAACGACTGCGCTTCAGCAAGGCTCGGTTCGTCTCTCAGTATTGAACGTCATGCGCTCATTCTGCTC
>JAKSQV010000045.1 GCA_024403935.1 Ruminococcus sp.
CTTGAAGGCTTATCTTTGTTAGATTTAACAAATTACGAGCAAAGCGAATTGAGCATTACCGAGAGTATCTGCTCTGCTGAAACAGGCGTACTGTACTTATTTTCAAGCACAACACAAAATGCAATGGGATGCAATTCATCGTCAACAAAGCCGACAAGCAGTGCATTCTCCTCAGCACCATCCCTTACCTGTGCTGTACCGCTCTTTATGCCGAGATCAAAGCCGGGCACCTGCCAGCCGTAGTTGTTTGCACCGTTTGTCTTGAGTATCTGTCTGACAACTGACGCAGTCGAAGCAGAAAAAAGCTGTTCGCTGAATTTTGTATCCGCTTCCTTTTTAACTCTGCCGTCCACATCTGTTACCTGTGATATGATATGCGGCATGGTCATCTTGCCCGTTCCGTTCGCAACTGCACTCTGCCACATCATAAGCTGCATAGGACTGACAAGAGTGTCTCCCTGTCCGATACAGCCCCACTGGGTAACAAAGTCGCCCGAATCGGTAAGAGTCGTTGAAGCACGCTCACACTGTATACCATCGATGTCGAAGTACTTCATATCCGCTCCGTTTATCGCATAGCCGAGCTTGGTATACTGCTTTTTTATATCGTCAAGCGGCATATCCTCATCCTGAATGAGCTGAGCAAAAAACGGATTACAGCTGTTCTCGACTGCCTGCTGGATATTCTGGTCGCCGTGTCCCCATGCCTGATGACAGTCGATCGACTTGCCCTCGCTGTTGATGAATGAGCCAGAGCAGTTGAACGTCTTGGAAAAGAGCTTTTCGCTGCCCATTATCTCAAGAGCGGATATTACTGTCGCTACCTTCTGTGTTGAACCGGGAACTGTCCCGTACATTACCTTTGAAATGAGCGTGCCCGACTCCATGTTTGCGATGTTATCATAGCCACGTGTAACATCAAGCGACGGAAGGCTTGTACATACGAGCAGCTCTCCCGTCTTGTAGTTGTATGCGACTGCACAGCCCTTTGCACCCATATATGCGTTATATACAGCACGGTTGGCATTGTGGTCAAGTGTGGTGTATATCGCCGCCTTGCCGCCTTTATCCACAAGTCCCGATGAGAAGCTGTAATTATTCAGGCAGTCAAGGTTCTGCGCAACGAGAGTGTTTTCCATTTGTCCCTTGTCATCACCTATGAGATTGCCCACGTCAATGAAATAGCCGTCGGGATACTGTCCGCTTCCGGAGCCGTCAAAGAGCACATCTCCTTTTCTGTCATAGACCATACCGAGCCTGCGGTCATCTGAATTCATCATGTAGAACGATGCCTCGCGGTTTATCTTGACAATAAGAACTATTATTCCCACAAGAAATATGCTCAGGAAGAGCGTGATGATATGCTGACATCTTCTGATACTTTTCATAGCTCTCCCCTCACTTTCTGCGTTCCGTCAGCGTGTAGTTTATCGGAGGCTGCTGAGGCATCTCCTGACGCGGCTGTGCCTGAGGAATATCAGGCATCTGCCTGTCCTGAACGTGCTGCGGCTTCTGCTCGTTTTTCTTACGCTTCGGAGCCTTGAATACCGGCGACTGCGATGCCACGAGCATACCTGCCATAAATCCGCTGACCACCATTGAGCTTCCGCCCGTGGAAATGAACGGGAGCGTTACACCCGTGAAGGGTATCATATTACAGGAGCCGAAGATGTTAAGTGCCATCTGCACTGAAAATGCGGCACATATTCCTGCGCACATCGAGCCGTGATAGTATGAACGCGGCGGATTAACAAGCGGTATCGCCACCATCATAAGCAATACACATACTGCCATTACCGCAAAGAGCATTCCCCATTCCTCGCTGATAGACGCGAAGACAATATCGCAGCGGTATGCGAATACATTATGCAGGAAGCCGTGTCCCGGTCCCTTGCCTAACCAGCCGCCGTCAGCTATTGCTATGAGAGCCTGCGACTGCTGATAGCCATTTCCGTTCTTGTCGCTCCATATATCAACAAAAAGACGGTCACGTACATACGGCGGAGCTACAATAACTCCTATGACCGCAAGCACAGCAAGTGCAGCTAAAGCCAGTACTATCGGCTTCTTGGTAAACTTTGCCTTCGGATAGCATATCCTGAGCAGGAAGCCCGCCACATATATCGCACCGAATGTCGGTATGCTTCCGAGGTCGGCGCACCACCACTGGAAAAGGCATATCACGGCGATCATACCAAAGAGTATCAGATTCTCATATACGACGTTGAAGCAGAGAAACTTATGCTTTTTCTGCTGTTCGGTAACAGAGGTCGCGCAGGCAAGCACAAGCAGCGGTTTCATGAACTCTGACGGCTGTATCGAAGTGGAATCGCCAAGCGATATCCACATACTCCTCTTTCCCGTAAAGAGCAGTATCACTCCCATGAGCAGGCCTAAGCCAAGCCAGATTATCTTTCTCTTGTCCTCTATCCTGCGATGGTCGCGGCAGACAATATAACCTACCCTGCAAGCGATAAGTGCAGCTATTATCGTGATGAAGTGCTTTGACTGGAAGTTGACTCCGCCGAAGCATGACTGGAATATCATACTCATATTCAGTATCAGTATGAGCATAAAGTCAACTGCGTATGTCTGCTGCCTGAAAAACGGCATGATGATGAAATAGACAACATCAAGTCCGATAACAGCCGCAGCAAGTGTGACAACAGCATTTACATCGTCATAGCTGCCGTTGTAAAAAACGTTCAGGAGCATTGCTCCGTGTGCAAGAAGCACGAAGATGCATGAAAACACATAAGAGAAGGGATTGCTCAATGTCTGTCCCTCCTTTTTCTGAATATGAGGCGGCGGTCTCCGATAGTAATCACATCATTCTCACGCAGACGCTTCTGATCGATGTGAACGCCGTTAACGTACACTCCCGACTTTGAGCCGATATCCGTGATAGTCCACTTCCCGTCCGCAACATTCAATATCGCGTGATACCGTGAAACTGACATATCAGGAATACGTATATCTGCGTTTTCGTGGCGGCCTATCAGTATTTCATCACATTCAAGAGCATAGCCGCGGTCACGGTCTGCAAGCTCCATATCCGCCGAGATCTTCCGCCAGCGTTTTCTTCCCGAGCTTTTCTCGCGGTATGCCGTCAGCATCAGCACAAGTGCGCACAGATCCAGTGCGGCAGCCGATACTGCAAGCATTATCAGTTTTTCTGTTTCCATGATGTTCTCCTTCCTTCTGATGTATTTATGAAAACCGCTGTCCAAGAAGGACAGCGGCATGAATTATACGTTGTAGATTATCTCGGAGTATGTCGGAACAGGCCAGTAGCTCAGCGGCATATTCAGCTCTATCTCGTCAGCGATGCTGCGCATTATGTCCATTTCTGCGAGCACGTTGTCATGGTAGAACTCAGCCTGCTTCTGCACGTCCTTTATCTCACACGCAGCAGCTACCTGCTTCTCAAGACGCTCTATCGAATCGTAGAAGCGGTCACAGAGATCATTGAGCTTTGCTGCAATCTTCTCCTCTGACTTTGAAGTGATGCCTATCGACTTCTTGCAGGCAACTGCTGTACAAAGCTTGTCAAGGTAGTCGAGCGATGCAGGAAGGAGCTGTTTCCTTGCCATTTCCACCATTGTACGCGCCTCGATCCTTCTTGTCTTGGAGTATTTCTCAAGATGTATCTCGGTGCGGGCAATGAGTTCTTCGCGGTTATATATACCGAATTTACGCAGTATGCGGACATTCTTCTCATCCGTATAATGCGGCATGCAGTCAACTGTGGACGGGTAGTTGGGAAGTCCGCGCTTCTCTGCCTCTTTCACCCAATCGGGGGAATATCCGTCTCCGTTGAAGATAATGCGGCGATGCTTCTTCAGAACATCCTTCAGAAGTTTCTTAACCTCATTCTCAAATTCATCGGAATCCTTGAACGGCTCGAGTATCTCAGTGAACTGGCTGAGCTCCTCGGCTACAATGGTGTTGAGCAGAGTATTCGGACAAGCAATATTATCCGATGAGCCAACCATACGGAACTCAAAGCGGTTACCTGTAAAGGCAAACGGCGAAGTTCTGTTTCTGTCTGTCGAATCCTTCGGGAACGAAGGAAGTGCATTAACGCCGATCTCGAAATTCTTTGCCTTTGTCTTGTATACGCCGTCCTCCTCGATAGCCTTCAGAACTGCATCAAGCTCCTCACCGAGGAACATCGAAATGATCGCAGGCGGAGCTTCATCCGCACCAAGGCGGTGGTCATTGCCTGCTGAAGCAGCAGAAAGACGCATGAGGTCGGCATATTCATCAACGCCCTTGATAAGAGCGCAGAGTATCGTGAGGAACTGGAGGTTCTCAATAGGAGTGTCACCCGGATCAAGGAGATTCTGTCCGTCATTGGTGGACATTGACCAGTTGTTATGCTTGCCCGAACCGTTTACTCCCTCAAACGGCTTTTCATGGAGGAGACACACAAGTCCGTGACGAAGTGCCACTTTCTCCATTACCTCCATAGCAAGCTCGTTCTGATCAGTTCCGAGATTGGAGGTCGTGAATATGGGAGCCATTTCATGCTGTGCGGGAGCGACCTCGTTATGCTTTGTCTTGGAATAGATGCCGAGCTTCCAGAGCTCCTCATCGAGTTCAGCCATATAAGCAGCTATTCTCGGCTTGAGGTTTGCGAAATACTGGTCATCAAGCTCCTGTCCCTTGGGAGGCTTTGCACCAAAAAGCGTACGTCCAGTGAGGACAAGATCCTCGCGGCGGTCATACTGTTTTTTATCAATGAGGAAATATTCCTGCTCGGCACCAACTGTTGAAGTCACGCGGTTAACACTCTCATTGCCGAACAGCTTGAGGAAGCGTACAGCTACCTTGCTTAGTGCATCCATGGAGCGGAGAAGCGGAGTTTTCTTATCAAGTGTCTCACCTGTATAGGATACGAAAACTGTCGGGATATAGAGACTTCCTTCCTTTACGAAGCAGTAAGAGGTAGGATCCCATGCGGTATATCCGCGTGCAGAGCTGGTCTGGCGCAGTCCGCCGGAAGGAAATGATGATGCATCAGGCTCGCCCTTTATGAGTGCCTTGCCTGAAAATTCCATAAGTGCCGTACCGTTAGGTCCCGGTGTGATGAAGGAGTCGTGCTTCTCAGCGGTCGAACCGGTCATCGGCTGGAACCAGTGTGTATAATGAGTAGCGCCCTGATCGAGTGCCCAGTCCTTGATAGCGTTTGCAACGACATCTGCGGTCTCGGTATCGAGCGGTTCGCCCTTTTCCATAGTTCTTCTGAGGTTTTTATAGATGTTTTTCGGAAGCTTGTTCTTCATAACTGTCTCGTTGAACACACTGCATCCGAATATCTCGGGGATATTGGTCATAAACATTTCCTCCTGATATATTACTCCATTGATTTCTATATTATATCACATATCTCAGAGAAATGCAACAGGCATAAAGGGGTTTTTCATTATATATTTCGATAAGTGCTCACAAACATCAAATCAGATTATTTTTCTTCAACTGACGAACTTTATTTATCTATTCCGACAAAATTTGAGAAAAAACGAAAAAGCCTCTTGAAATACGCATTTCTTCGTAGTATAATTTGTAAGTTCGTGATAACCAGAAATTAAAGTAATGGAGTATTGAAATGGAAAAAACAACAGCCAGACCTACTGAAGAAAAACTCAAGCCGAAATTGTTTTCGGTCATCAAGAATTACACGTTTGCGCAGTTCCTCAAGGACGTGGTCTCAGGCGTTATTGTCGCAATAATCGCTCTGCCGCTGTCCATCGCACTTGCTCTGGCATCGGGAGTCGGTCCCGAACAGGGCTTGTATACCGCTATTCTGGCAGGCTTCATAGTCTCATTCCTCGGAGGCAGCCGCGTACAGATAGCAGGTCCGACCGCTGCATTTGCAACAACAGTTGCAGGCATAGTTGCCGCTGAAGGCATGGACGGACTTATCATTTCAACAATAATCGCAGGAATCATCCTGATCATCATGGGACTGTGCCGCTTCGGTGCTCTGCTCAAATACATACCGGGCACGATAACAAGCGGTTTCACGTTCGGTATCGCTGTAACCATCGTCATCGGACAGATAAAGGATTTCCTCGGTATCACCTTCACAACTGGCAGAACAGAAAAGCTTTTCGGCCTGACCTTCAAACTTGAAGAACCGCCTATCGAGACGATCGAAAAGATCAAGGCGATATTCCTCAACCTCGATTCATTCAACTGGCAGGCTCTTGTTATCGGTCTTCTGTCGCTTGCCATTCTCATACTCTGGCCTAAAAAGCTCGATAAGATACCTGCCTCGCTCATTGCAGTCATTATCTGCTCGCTCATCGTAAAGTTCTCGGGCATACACGTCAACACCATCGGCGACCTCTATACGATCTCATCCGCACCGCCCAGCCTCACTATTCCTGATGTATCTCTTGACAGAGTGAAGGCTCTCATCCCGAACGCATTCACCATTGCCGTACTTGCGGCAGTTGAATCGCTGCTTTCCTGCGTTGTAGCAGACGGAATGATCGGCTCTAAGCACCGCTCAAATATGGAGCTGATAGCTCAGGGACTCGGCAATATCGGCTCGGCTCTGTTCGGAGGAATCCCTGCAACAGGTGCGATAGCCCGTACTGCCGCAAACGTCAAGAACGGCGGAAGAACGCCTGTTTCAGGCATGATACACTCAGTTGTACTGCTTGCGATACTTGTCGTACTCATACCGCTTGCCTCACTCATTCCCATGCCGACAATAGCCGCTATCCTCTTTGTTGTGGCATATAATATGTGCGGCTGGAGAAATATCCGCAGCACAATAAAGACGGCTCCCAAGAGCGACATAATCGTACTTTTCGTAACACTGATACTCACTGTTGTATTTGACCTTGTAGTAGCCATCGGCATCGGACTCGTCCTTGCCGCGCTCCTTTTCATGAAGCGTATGGCTGATGTTACCGAGGCTCATGCATGGATAGACATTGATGACGAGGATACCGATCCCGATAATATCCTCCTCAAGAAGATACCCGACAACACCCGTGTTTACGAGATAAACGGTCCTATGTTCTTTGCTGCGGCAGATAAATACAAATATATGCTCGACGATAAAAACATTGATGTTCTCTGCATTCGTATGCGAAATGTTCCTGCTGTGGACGCTACGGGCGTTGAAGCATTGTACCGCATTGTGAAACGCTGCGAGCGTCATAATGTCAAGGTCGTTTTCTCGCACGTCAACGAGCAGCCCATGAAGGTCATGGAAAAGTCAGGCCTTGTCAAGCTCGTCGGTGAAAAGAACTTCTGTCCGCACATTGACAACGCACTTCTCCGCGCTGAGGAGATAGAACGCGATCTGCGGCACGCATAATAAAACAGCGGATAGGATTTAGCCTATCCGCTGTATTTTTTTATCTCTGCTGAGAAGTTGTCTGTGTGTTACGAGGCGTTTTCTCAACCTTGGTATTAAGAAAAATATCGTTGTTGTCAGTGAGGTTCATGCTGTCCTTTACCGTATAGTCAGATGCTCCGGTTGCCTTGCGCACCGTCTTGAGTGCTGAAAGCTTCGGAAGTACGACCATACAGGCAACAACTACTCCTATAATAAGGCATACAAATACTGTCATATCATCAACCTCCCAGCAATCCGAGCAGTATGCTCAGAATCAGGCAAAGAATGCTTACTCCGCCCGTGATGCCGAAGAACATAGCGGCAGCCTTGCCCTTATCAACAGGCAGATTGCCGACAAGCTTGCCCGTCTGTCCATTCATGGCAAAGGTATATCTGTTGCCGTTCCATGTTGTATTCAGCAGCCACACGGGATAAAGCGCATACTGGACCTTGCCGCCCTTCAGCTTTACTGAGGAGCTCTCACAGCTTACATAATCATAGCCTTGCACAGTTGCTGCAAACGCAGCCTCGGTGCTCTTTTTGATACGCTCGTTTGCACGGGCGATGCTGTCATCTGAGGACACATCATATTTATCTGCAAGATAGCCCGAAAGGTATGCAGTGCTGAATTTTACAGCCTGGCTGTAATCATAAGGCTCGATGGACTCCATAAGCTCATCAGCCATTTTCTGAGAACCGTCAACAGGTACATTTTCAAAGGATATTTTACCCTTACGAACCGCCTGATAATATGACGTTTCAACATAGTTGTAATTGTTATCGCTCCATCTTCTTTTCTTCTCGGCGCGGAAGCACATATTCGCATCTGCCTCTGCTCTGAACAGCCAGACAGGAACATACAGTCCCTTGATCTCGTCTATATGGTTCTGATCCTTAAAGACCTTCGGAAGAAGTGACTTGCCTGAAACGTGCTTCTCATAAGCACTTTTCGCTGCATCTTTATTGAATTTGAAAGGGATTATCAGGTCAGGGCGCAGCTCACCCGAGAAGTTACCTGACATAATAACAGGATTATTGCAGTACGGGCAGAACGATGCACCTGTAGTCTCATCGGCGAATATCTGACCGCCGCAGGACTTGCAGGAATAAATGCGCATATTGTTTGTTTCGCCCTCGTTCCAGCCGTTGTCCGCCTGAGTCTCCCACGACATATCATCGCCGGAAGCTTCACTGAGCTGTTCGTTGTAATCCTGTACCGTACTTACCTCAAATTCAGAGTCGCAGTACGGACATTTCATTTTCTGTGCCGTGCTGCTGAATTCGAGCTTTGCACCGCAGCACGGACACTTATATTCATTAGTGTAAGCCATCAGTTACCAACCGTCAATATGCTTACTTAACTATATCGTCGTCGTTGAAGGGATCTCCGCACTCACCGCAGAACTTGGGCGGGTTGAAGGGATCAGCAGGCTCCCAGCCACACTTGTCGCACTTGTATTTGGGTGCATCCGCAGGCTTGGACTTCCCGCACTCAGCGCAGAATTTGCCCTTGTTTACTGTACCGCACTCACATGTCCAGCCTTCTGAATCAGCAGGCTTGGGCTTTCCGCACTCAGCACAGAACTTGCCTGTGTTGCCGGACTTGCCGCATGAGCACGACCATGTATCAGATGCAGGAGCAGCAACAGGCATGGGCTTTCCGCAGTCAGCACAGAACTTACCTGTATTGCCTGCCTTGCCGCAAGCACAGTTCCATGTTGCACCGCCGACAGCTCCGCCAACAACGCCTGCAGCACCGGCTGCAGCCGCAGCAGCTGCCTCATTCTGCTGAGCCATTCCGAAGAGGCTCTGTGCATTCATGCCGCCTGCCTGCTGTGCCATGTTGAGTCCATAGAATCCCATTGCAGCACCGTTTGCGTTGCTTGCAGCTGCTTCCATAGCTGCTGCCTGAGCATTGACCATAACAGCAGCCGCATTCTCAGGTCTGGTGTTCCATGCAAGGTCTTCGTACTTTCTGATTCTTGCTGCATCATCATCAGAGATGCTTACAGATTCGATAGCAAGAGTCTCAAGTATCAAGCCGCGCTTCTCAAGCCATGTCGGGTTGAGAAGTTCCTTCATTGTTGCGGTGATCGTCTCTGTTTCACCGGGAAGCTTATCATACTGTATTGTCTGGCTCAGCTTAGAGAATGCAGGCTGAAGCTTTGAATAGATCTCACCCTTGATCTGTTCTTCGATCTGTGAGAACTTGTAGGGCTGCTCTATATTACCGCAGATCTCCTTGTAGAAGGTCATGGGGTTTGCGAGCTTGATCGAATATAATCCGAAGCAGCGAACGTCGATCGTGAAGCTCTTGTTCAGAGTCGGATATACTGCCTGGAACGGAACCGGACGGGGAGTACCGAACTTGTTGCCGATGATCTCCTTGATGTTGAAGAAGTAAATACGCTGATCGTGAGCTGTCTCACCACCGAATGATACACGTCTTGCGAAAACATTAACAGTTTCCTTGAGGCTTCCGAGGAAATCACCCGAGAAAACGGTAGGCTCGCTTGAAGTATCGTATACATATTCGCCGGGAACTGCACATATTTCTACGACCTGTCCCTGATCGACAATTATCATGCACTGACCTTCATTTACAGCAATAACACTTCCGTTGGTTATGATATTGTCGCTTCCTTTGGTGTTTACGCCCTTCTTGACCTGCTTCTGTCCCTTGACAACGAGAGTGTCAACAGGAATAGTGTCACAGTAGAAGAATTCTTTCCACTGATCGGCGATAATAGCAGCACCTGCACCGAGTGCAGCCTGACCTATTCCGGTGTTTGCAGCAGCATTCACAGCGTTTTTAAGTACTTGTTTAAGTCCCATGATAATAGCTCCTTTCGGGTAGACCCCTTTGAATTTCAGACAATATTTGATCTATTGCCACAGAATTTGCTTTTTCATGCCGTAAACCAGCATTAATTCATTATAACACATAATTGCACAAAAAGCAATACATACGCGCTAAAATTTCAGTTTTTTTACTCTGTCAGGAGAAACAGACCTTATTATTCCCAGCCGCCCCATATTTCAGGACAAAAGCCTATCGTTGCTTTTGCCCCGCTGCGGACTATCGGAGTCCTGATGAGGTGCTGATTCTCAAACAGTTTATCCTCGCGGTCGCTGTCCGAAAGATATTTCATCAGTGTGAGAGTGTCCTTATCCTTAGCAGATTCGTTTATCAGCTCATCTATACCGCCGACTGCACGTTTTACGCTGTCAAATTCTCCGCGGCTCATTCCCTTTTCCTTCATGTCTATGGACTGGAATTTTATACCGCGTTCCTTGAACCAGCGCTCTGCCTTTTTTGTATCGAAGCACTTCTTTGCTCCGAATATCTGTATATTCATGTTCATTCCTCCTTTACACCGATAGCATTGATATTCTCAAGGTCGTTATCCTTTCTGAAGTCAATGCTCACGAGGTCAAGTCCATTCTGTGCGAAATACAGGCGCATTGTTGTATATCGCGAGAACATCGGTATCCTTGCGGAGTGAGTCACAAGTGCTCCGCCTGTACCGTTCCATGTAAGAGTGCCGCTCGCCGTGCCCATAGAGAAAATCGTCAGCGGTATCTGAGCAAGCTCGCTCTGTTCTGAAGAAGCCGTCACAGACACCTCATACCAGCCCGTATCAGTAACAGTCAGTGCAAAGCTGTAATTCGTGTCCCTGACTGACTTTACACCAGAAAGATCGATGCTCAGCCCGTCTCTGAGGTCATAGAATACCACAGGCTCATCTTTTCCGCATTCCTCAGCAGGTCTGCCCTCGATCGTAACAGTGTCGCCCTCACCTATCGAACGTCTGAAAGCGTTCGTTGTAAGAACGAAACGGCAAATGTTCGCCGCATTGCGCTGAAGCTCGGCACGCATGAGGTCACCCGAAGCGAGACTTTCTGCGGTATTGTCATCATTTTCATCGCCGTCCGCGCAAACCATGTACACATCATTCTGAGCCTTCGCCATCGCCGCAAGATCACTCTTGTCAGGCTCTCCGCCGCGGCGGTTGATATTAGCCCACCAGTCGGTCATGGTGAAGCCCGTGAATCCCCAGTCCCTGCGGAGCATTGTTGTATTCAGGTCATCACTTCCGGCAGTCCAGAAGCCGTTGACCTTGCCGTAAGTCGTCATTACCGAATC
>JAKSQV010000046.1 GCA_024403935.1 Ruminococcus sp.
CAAAAAAAGTAGACTTATTTCGGTCTTTGCTACTTTTATTAAAACTTTATATAAGCTAACTGAAGAAGATATTGATTACAGTGCCATCGCACGTTCTACCGCAGGTGCTTCGGGTGCTGAGCTTGCAAACATAATCAATGAAGCCGCACTCCGTGCTGTCAGAAACGGTAGGAGCCTCGTCAGCCAGTCTGACCTTGAGGAAAGCGTCGAGGTCGTTATTGCCGGATACCAACGCAAAAATGCTGTGATCTCGCAGAAGGAGAAGGAGATCATTGCTTACCATGAGATAGGTCATGCTCTTGTTGCAGCCAAGCAAAAGGATGCCGCTCCTGTACATAAGATCACTATAATCCCCCGTACAAACGGAGCTCTCGGATACACAATGCAGGTTGATGAGGACGAAAAATTCCTCCTGACAAAAGAGGAGGCTCTTGCACGTCTTGCAACACTTACGGGCGGCCGTGCTGCTGAGGAGATCGTCTTCAACAGCTGTACGAGTGGTGCTTCAAACGATATTGAACAGGCAACAAGGCTTGCACGGGCTATGGTCACCCGCTTCGGAATGAGTGAAAGCTTCGATATGGTAGCTCTCGAAACCGTTACCAATCAATACCTCGGCGGCGACACTTCACTCGCCTGCTCCCCCGAAACTGCTGCTCATATCGATGAGGAGGTAAACTCCATAATCAGAAAAGCACACGAAAATGCTTCGGATATACTCCGTGAGAATATCAATAAGCTCCACGAGCTTGCCCGCTTCCTCCTCGAAAAGGAAACGATCACAGGTGAGGAGTTCATGGAGATACTCAATAAGGAGCCTGTACTATAAGAATATCTCTCCTGTGTTCAACGCATGGGAGAGATTTTTCTTGAAGCCTCTTGACTTAATGTGAAAAATATGAGATAATTAATCTATCTGAATGAAAGGACCAATAAAATGAGAGAAATCACCGAAGCCATGACCACATGGCTCTCCGAACACGGTATCCCCGAGTGGCTGATACCATTATTTGTATCAATGTTCCCGATAGTTGAGCTGCGCGGAGGAATAATCGCCGCAAGGCTTCTCGACCTTGAGCTGTGGCAGGCTATATGGGTATGCATGATAGGCAATATCATTCCCATACCGTTTATACTTCTGTTCATTGACAAAATCTTTGAGTTTATCAAGAAACACAATATACCGCTTCTGTGCAGATTCGTAAACTTCCTTGAAAGCAAGGCTCTGAACAAAAGTGAAAAAATGGAACGCGGTGAATTTCTGTTCCTGCTGTTCTTCGTAGGTGTGCCGCTTCCCGGTACGGGAGCGTGGACAGGCTCACTCATTGCTGTACTTCGACGCATCCCGCTGAAAAAGAGTGTCCCTGCAATTTTCCTCGGTCTGTGCCTTGCATCTGCTATCATGTGCGTGCTGTGCTACGGATTTCCCGGACTGTTTGCAAAGATGTTCGGATAATAAAAAGGAGTTCAAGCTGAGCTCCCCTTTTGACAAATCGCAGGTTACCGACCATAAACCATCGGTTTATGGCACGGCAGCCTGCTTTTTCGTTAAGGAAAGATCACACAAGAGACTCCTTTTTATATACAGCAGAAATTCACCTGATCTTATAAAATCATACAAACGCCTGCTTTTTCAGTATTGAAGTAATAAGTCTTCCGAGGACTGTAAAGTAGTTCATATCCGATACCGACCATTTTTTGAATCTGCCTATATAACAGAACGACACCATTCCCCTGATCATGCCCTCGTCAGTCATAAGATACTGCACGGCACCGCCTATATTCTCCTCTGTAAGCTGTCGGAATGCCATATCGTCGCGTCCTTCAAGCTCGTTTACGTTGTCTATCGCAAACAGTCCGTCACCTGAAAAGTGCGATGTATATTCACCGTTCAGAAGATATACTGCATTTCGGGGCGATGCGTTGCTGCAGCTAAGAATAAGATCCATATTGTTTCCTGCAAACACGCATATATCGTCAAGATCAAAAGCGGATCGTATCTGTTCAAGCAGTATTGATATATCGGGGATCCTTCCGAAAACAAGGCTTTCAGACAGAGCTGTGGCAAATGCAAGCTTCTCGGATACATCCTTCTGTGAACTGAGATATACTGTTTTTTTGTCAGCATCCTTGTTCACGGGACCATGCTTGTCAATATCGTAGATGACATAGCGGTTCTGTCCCTTCTCCTGAGCAATATACAGTGCCTTATCCGCCTGCATGAAAAGCTCGTCATAATCATAACTGTCAGATGGATAGGTTGATACGCCCATCGAACAGGTAACTCTGAAATTCTCAAATCTATCGTTGAACGCAAATTCTATGTTTGTTCGTATTGCCCTGAGTACACCGCGCAGGTCTTCCTCGTTGTATGTGTTTTCAAGTACTATAAGAAAACCTCCGCCGCTGATACGCCCTGCAATACCGCGAGTACCTATCTGCCGTTTTATGATATTGGCAGAGGTATAAATCACCTCATCCCCGAAGAAATGTCCGTAATTTGAATATATCTCCGTGAAATTGTCAATATCAAGTATAACTATATTGACATTGTGTGACGGCTTTGAAGCAAGTATGCTCTTTGCAAAGGCTGCGACAGTCCGCTTATTCAGCAATCCAGACAGTGAATCCTTGTTTGCTTCAATGGCAAGATTCGTTTCCTTTGTCTTCTGGCGTGAATTTATCACTGATATTATGCCGCTGACCTTTCTGCAATCAGGTGCATCATAACGTGTTATTCCACGGAACAGACACATCTCGCGGTTCTTTCCGTTTGTCAGTATCGACGACTCAAACTCATAGTCAAAGCGGTAAACTCCGTTCTTAATGTCGCGGCACAGGGTATTGAATGTCTCAATGTAGCGTGAAAGCACCCAGCCGTTTGAAACAGCCTCAGACTGCCATTTTTCAAGTTCTTCGTCCATGAGTACTATCTCACGGCAGCAGTCAAATATATATATACGGATATGTCTTGTCTCAAAGCTGTATTCAAAAGCAAGGTCACTCGTAAGGCTGAGGATATACCTGTATTCATTCAGATTTTTCTCTCTTTCGCGGCAGATGCCTTCAAGAGAGAATATATCACTGAACTCGATAGAATAGAGCGGCTCATCCCCTGTTTCGTCAGCTATTCTCACAGAAGCAAGTACCCATCTGAGCAGTCCGTTTATGCCTTTCATTCGGATTATCGCACGGGATACAGCTCCTGATGCCGCCTGTGCAATACACTCCTCAAGCCGTGGAAAGTCATCCTCATCAATGGTTCGCTTTATCGAATATGTGACATTGTTGCCAAAATAGCTGAAAAATGCTTCACTTCCGCTTTGAGTGTGAAAACTCCTGTCAACAATGACACGGCCTATTGAGTAAAGCTTGTCCTGAACAGTGCTGTTTCTGTCCTGCATATCCATCACCTCGCTATGACACCATTATATCACAGGAAACAAAAGCGGTCAAGTAAAATTTGTAAATGTCATTCATAAAAAATTAACAATTAATCGCGTGACATAACGGCTTATCTGTTGTATAATATTCTTATAGATTTTTTCAGGAGGCGCGGCGTACACCGCATCAGTTACAATGGAAAAAAAGGACTTGAAGCGTTATATTTCAATAGCACTGATAGCAATATTTGCGTGTCTCATAGTCAAGAATTTTGCTTTTTTCGGTAAAATCATCCTGCTGGCAGCCAAGTCGGTCTATCCTCTTGTACTCGGTGCTGTCATTGCATATATAATCAATATCATCATGCGCTGGTATGAATCTAAATTCTTTCCCAACAGCAATAATAAATTCATACGCATATCACGCAGGCCTGTGTGCCTTGTCTTATCTATTCTCAGCGCGCTTGCCATACTCGCTCTCGTGCTGAATATCATAGTCCCTGAGATAATCAACGCAGTCAAGCTCATCACCCTCAATGTCCCTCCCCTTTTCAACGACTGCAAAGCCTATATCCTGCGAAAGCTCAGCGAATACCCCGAGCTACAGCAGCAGGCAAGCGAATTCTTCAACGAATTCGATGTAAAGGAGCTTGACTGGGCTACTATTACTGAAAACGTCTCTGTGTTCGTACAGAACGGAGTTCTCGGCTTCATCACCTCCGCTGTCGGTATTGTCAGCACTATCGCAGGTACTGTCGCCAATTACATCATCGCTTTTATTTTCTCACTGTACCTTCTCCTGCGCAAGGACAAGATACTTTCGGACATCAACCGTGTGCAGAATTCCTATTTCAGCGAAAAATTCAACATGAAGCTTAACCGCATCTGCAAGACAGGCAATGAGTGTTTCCGCAACTTCTTCGTTGGACAGTTCATTGAGGCGATAATCCTCGGCTCACTCTGCTTTATCGGTATGACGATACTGAAGCTCCCATACTCAGCAATGAGCGGCGTTCTCGTTGGTGTTACCGCTCTTATCCCCATCGTCGGTGCTTTTCTCGGCGCAGGCATAAGTGCATTCATTATTATGACAGAAAGCCCCATGCAGGCTCTTATTTTCATAGTGTTTCTCATTATTCTTCAGCAGCTTGAAGGAAATATCATTTATCCCAAAGTCGTTGGCAACTCTATCGGTCTTCCCGGTATATGGGTACTCGCCGCTGTAACCATCGGAGGCGGATTATGCGGCATAATCGGTATGGTCATCGGAGTTCCGCTCGCTGCTACGCTTTATAAGCTCTTATTTGAAGTGCTTGAGGCAAGAGAACATAAGCTCGGTATAGTTCCCCCCACAACCGAACAACAGAAAGATGCAAAACATGAAAAGAACATAAAGAGAACAAAAAAGAAAGAGAAACAGCTCACCAAATCTGAAAAAACAAGTAATAAGAAGGAGTCTTGATGCTATGTTTCAGTATCTGAAGGATTATCCCAGTGAGTGGGAGGGCTTTACTCAGGAGAGATGGTGTAATACATCGATCAATGTAAGAAACTTCATAAAACATAATTATACACCTTATGACGGCGATGACAGCTTCCTCACGCCCCCTACCGATGCTACAAAAAAGCTGTGGGAGAAGGTTATGGAGCTTTCACGTCAGGAGCGTGAGGCAGGCGGTGTCCTCGATATGGACACTGATGTTGTGTCAACTATCACTTCTCACGGAGCAGGATACATAGATAAGGAACTCGAAAAGATCGTTGGTTTGCAGACCGATAAGCCTTTTAAGCGCGCTCTTCAGCCCTTCGGCGGTATTCGTATGGCTCAGCAGGCGTGCAAGGAGTACGGCTATGAGGTTTCTCCCGAGATAGTCGATATTTTTACCAAGTACCGCAAAACTCATAATCAGGGCGTTTTTGATGCATACACCCCTGAAATGAGACTCGCCCGCCACTCCGCTATATTGACAGGTCTCCCCGATGCTTACGGCAGAGGACGTATCATCGGAGATTACAGACGTATCGCTCTTTACGGCGTTGATATTCTTATCAAGGATAAGAAGCATCAGATAGATACTTCTCTTGTCAGAATGACTTCAAGAAATATCCGTCTCCGTGAGGAACTGGCGGAACAGGTCCGCGCTCTTGAAGACCTCAAGAAGCTCGGTGAAATCTACGGTTTCGACATATCCAAGCCTGCCGCAAACGCACGAGAAGCTGTTCAATGGCTTTATTTCGGCTATCTTGCCGCTGTCAAGGAGCAGAACGGTGCAGCTATGTCACTCGGACGTACTTCAACTTTCCTCGACATCTATATCCAGCGTGATCTTGACCGCGGTCTTATCACCGAAGAACAGGCTCAGGAGCTTATTGACCATTTCATCATGAAGCTCCGTATGGTCAGATTTGCCCGTACTCCCGAATACAATGAGCTTTTCTCGGGTGATCCGACATGGATAACAGAATCTATCGGCGGCTTGCTTGTTGACGGTCACCACCTCGTTACCAAGAACAGTTTCCGCTATCTGCATACTCTCGAAAACCTCGGTACTGCTCCCGAACCTAATATGACTGTCCTCTGGTCAACAAGGCTTCCACGTGCATTCAAGGTATACTGCGCTAAGATGTCCATCCAGACATCCTCCATACAGTACGAAAATGACGATATGATGCGCGAGATCCACGGCGATGACTATGCTATTGCCTGCTGTGTATCTTCAATGGTCGTAGGCAAGGAAATGCAGTTCTTCGGCGCAAGGGCAAATCTTGCAAAGTGTCTGCTCTATGCTATAAACGGCGGTATTGATGAGAGACTCGGCTTACAGGTTGGTCCGAAATTCCGTCCTGTTGATACTGAATATCTCGACTTCGATGACGTATGGAGAAAATATCTTGACATGATGGAGTGGCTCGCAGGACTGTATGTAAATACTCTCAATGTTATCCACTATATGCACGATAAGTACAGCTACGAGAGGATACAAATGGCTCTTCACGACCGCGATGTAAAACGTTATTTTGCTACGGGTATCGCAGGCTTGTCTGTTGTTGCCGATTCTCTCTCAGCTATCAAATATGCTAAGGTAAAGCCGATACGCAAGGACATTGAAATCAAGGACAAGGCAGGCAATGTCATTGACGTTGCAAAGAATGTCGTTGTTGATTATGAGATAGAGGGAGATTTCCCCAAGTACGGAAACAACGATGACCGCGTAGATCAGATCGCTGTTACTGTTGTGCGTACCTTCATGGATTGCATCAGAAAGCACCACACCTATCGTGACGGTGTTCCTACAATGTCTATTCTGACAATTACTTCAAATGCTGTATACGGCAAAAAGACCGGCAGTGCACCTGACGGCCGAAAGCAGGGCGTTCCGCTCGCTCCCGGTGCCAATCCGATGCACGGCAGAGATACTCACGGTGCTGTTGCTTCACTTTCATCAGTAGCAAAGCTCCCCTTCCGTAATGCTCAGGACGGTATCTCTAATACGTTCTCTATCATTCCTGACGCTCTCGGCAAAGATATGAAGGTGTTTGCAGGCGACCTCGATCTTGACAGGCTCGCTGCGGAGGCTGACAATGATTAAGGCGTATTCACCCGATGAAAACAGTCCTGAGGAACTTGCCGAGCTTATAGATATGCTCATGTCTCAGGGAAACGGTCATATCAATGTGACTTCCGATAATGAATGTGACGGCTTGAAGGTCGAAACTGTCAGCAGCAGAGACATACGCGGTGTAATGAACGCTTGCTGTCAGCCGACCGAAGACGCTGTTGACGATGAATAAAGGAGGATAACAATGGCTAACGATATTCAGATTGACAACCTTGTCGAGCTGCTCGACGGCTATATTAAAAAAGGCGGTCATCACCTCAATGTAAATGTTTTCACACGCGAAACTCTGCTTGATGCTCAGGCTCATCCTGAAAAGTATCCTCAGCTTACTGTAAGAGTATCCGGATATGCAGTAAATTTTGTGAAGCTCACAAAAGAGCAGCAGGATGACGTTATTTCACGAACATTCCACAGCAAATTATAACACAAAAGCAGCCATGAAGGATTCTTCTTGGCTGCTTCTTTTTCATAGATACTGTCTCATATCGGATGAAAGCTTCTCCTCAGAGGAAATAAGCCGTTTTGCAATGTCCTTTGATTTTTCATCAGCCGCTTTATACTGATTCAGATACTTGCTCAGAGACTTGATACCCATATTGCATCCGTCCATCATCATCTCGGCTATCCTGCTGTCTGTACCGTCGATAAGCATCTCCCAGTTCATTTTCACCCATGACATCCCCTTTATAACAGGAGCAGGCTCTTTTCCTCTGTCTTTGTATTCATGAAGCAGACGGGTCAGATCAGTCTGAAGACACTCGCTCTCGTGCTTGCTGTCGCTCAGCACGGACTTCATCCTGCTCCCCTTCACATGATCTATCACCTCGTCTATTGCTGTTATTCCCATTTTTACGCCTGAGTCACATTCACGCAGCAGGCGTATTGTATCTCGTTCTACCATAAAAAACACTCCTTTCACAGATAGTATCTGTATAAAAGGAGTGTTTATTCATTATTTCAGAGAACAGGCTGGTTATCAGAGAAGCTTTGCTCTGAGTTCCTCGCCTGAAAGCGGTGAAAGATATGCAGGAGCAATGTCAAATGCTGTCTTGCAGCCTGTTGCTCCTTCGCTTCTGAGACGAGCCATTGCTCTTGCGTAGCAGATAAGAACACTTGCTGTGAATTCAGGGTTTGAATCAAGCTTTATCGAATACTCTATCATCTGATGAGTATTCTCGCCGTCACCTGTGAATCCGCTTCTCATTACAAAGCCGCCATGAGGCATTTTGTTGTGGTTTGCTTCAAATTCTTCCTCGGTGATGAAGTTTACTGTTGTATCATACTCATCAAAGTAGTTCTTCATGGTCTTGATTTCATTCTCTATTTTTGCAAGGTCCGCACCTTCCTCAGGCACTACCCAGCACTCACGGAGATGCTTCTGGCGTGTTGTAAGATCAGGCTGGCTGCCGCTTCTTACAGCATCCATTGCCGCTTCTATCGGTACTGTATACTGTATTCCGCGCTTTACGCCTTCTATACGGCGGATAGCATCGGAATGTCCCTGACTTACGCCCTTGCCCCAGAATGTGTAGCTCTTTCCGTTTGGAAGTATCGACTCTGCATAGAGACGGTTGAGCGAGAAAAGACCGGGATCCCAGCCAAGTGAAATAAATGCAAGGTGGCCGTTCTCCTTTGCGGACTTGTCAACATTTGCAAAATGCTCGGGAATACGTGCATGTGTATCAAAGCTGTCAATAACATTGAAGTATTTTGCAAGCTCAGGTGTCTGCTTTGGAAGGTCAGTCGCACTTCCTCCGCAGATTATGAGTACATCTATATCGTTCTGTTTTGACTTGATCTCGTCAATACTGAACACAGGAGCTCCTGCTGTCAGCGGCTTGAGTGAAGCCGGATCGCGGCGTGTGAAGATTCCCGCAAGCTCCATATCGTCATTCTGTCTGATGGCAAGCTCTACTCCCCTGCCAAGGTTGCCGTAGCCGGCAATACCAATTCTTACTTTGCTCATTGGTTTGCTCCTTTGAAATAATATTTGTACCGTCCTCGCCATTGAAGACGGAACATTGCAACTTTGTCTGCTGACAGACCTATCGTCTGTCACATAAGCATCTGCATATCATACATTCCCGCAGGCTGATCCTTCAGGAATATAGCAGCCTTTACTGAGCCTTCGGCAAAAACCATCTTTGAAGCAGCAGAATGAGAAAGAGTTATGACTTCATCATTGCCTGCAAATATTACATCATGTTCACCTACAATAGTACCTCCGCGGATAGCGTGCATTCCTATCTCGCACTTCTCGCGCTTCTGACGGCGTGAATGGCGGTCATAGACATACTGCTTTGAGTTGTCAAATGTTTCGTTTATTGCATTGGCAAGCATGATAGCTGTTCCGCTCGGAGCATCTATCTTCTGATTGTGATGCTTCTCCACGATCTCAATGTCATAACGGTCGCCCAGAATCTCAGCTGCTTTCTTTGCAAGGTTTACGAGCAGGTTGATGCCCACAGACATATTGAATGTGAAGAAAACAGGTATCTGCTCGGATGCAGCCTTTATTCTTGCTATCTGTTCATCGCTGTAGCCTGTAGAGGCTATTACGAGCGGTGTGCCAGTTGAAAGGCAGTATGTGAGAAGTCCGTCCAGTGAAGCCGGATTTGAAAAATCAATGATAACATCAGGCTTTTCAGCAAGCTCAGACGGAGAAGCAACTATCGGGAAATCAGCATACTTCTCGGTGAAGATATCAATTCCTGCAACAACACGGCAGTCATCACGGCTCGCAATGCAGTTGTATACATTTTTGCCCATCTTGCCGTTTGCACCGCATATTACTATATCAGTCATATTATTCACTTCCTTGCGGCATTTATGCCGCGGCAGATTATTTTTTACTTTATAAGTCCGTGTCTAACAAGTGATGCACGGAGCTTTTCTCTGTTTGCGTCTGTCATCTCACAGAGCGGCAGACGGCACGGACCACATTCCTGTCCCATCATATTCATTGCTTCCTTTACAGGAATAGGATTTACCTCAATGAACAGGTTGTTGATAAGGTCAAGGTACTCGATCTGGAGCTTAGCTGCCTCTGCAAAATTGTTATCAAGGCAGAACTGTGCCATATCGTGCGTTTCCTTCGGAAGAA
This sequence comes from Ruminococcus sp., assembly GCA_024403935.1. Classification (GTDB taxonomy): domain Bacteria; phylum Bacillota; class Clostridia; order Oscillospirales; family Ruminococcaceae; genus Ruminococcus. The sequence continues at coordinate 10,107 of JAKSQV010000046.1, forward strand.
TGTGTGAGAGTACAGAAATTACGCCCTTTGCTCCGAGTGACATCAGAGGAACGATCTGATCGTCGTTACCGCTGTATACGTCAATGCTGTCACCGCATTCGGCTATGAGCTTTGCTACATAGCTGATATTTCCGCTTGCTTCCTTTACTGCCACTATGTTCGGATGCTTTGCCAGCTCCTTGATAGTGGGAACTTCAATGCTCATACCCGTTCTTCCAGGGATATTGTAAAGGATTATCGGGATATTTACTGCGTCGGCAACTGCTGTGAAATGAGCAATAAGTCCCTTCTGTGTGGTCTTGTTGTAGTAGGGAGTAACGAGCAGGAGTGCATCTGCGCCGATTTTCTCAGCTTCCTTTGACAGCATTACGGCATAAGCTGTGTCGTTGCTGCCTGTTCCGGCTATAACAGGTACTCTGCCTGCTGCCTTTTCAACAGCAAAGCGAATGCATTCGAGGTGCTCCTCGTCTGACATGGTCGATGCTTCGCCGGTAGTACCGCATATTACTATTGCGTCGGTGCTGTTTGCAATCTGATATTCAATGAGCTCACCGAGCTTTCCGTAGTTTACGGAACCGTCTGCATTCATCGGTGTAATTATTGCGATTGCCGCACCTGTGAAAATTGTATTTTTCATAAGAAACCGATCCTTTCTATATTCGCATCAGTCAAAATAGCCCTTTGCTGCAAGCAGCTCAGCGAGCAGGACTCCGCCGCCTGCTGCGCCGCGGAGCGTATTATGCGAAAGGCATACGAATTTATAATCAAACTGTGTATCCTCACGAAGACGTCCTGTCGATACAGCCATTCCACCTTCAATATTGCGGTCAAGCTTTGCCTGAGGACGGTCATTCTCCTCAAAGTAGTGAATGAACTGCTTGGGAGCACTGGGAAGCTCAAGCTCCTGAGGCACGCCCTTGAAATCAGCCCACAGCTTCAGTATCTCCTCCTTGGAAGGCTTATTCTCGAAGCTTACGAATACTGCAGCAGTGTGTCCGTCTGAAACAGGAACTCTGAGGCACTGAGTTGTGATGTTGGGAGTTGTTGCCTTAACGATCTCATTGCCCTTTATCTCGCCCCATACCTTGAGCGGCTCCTGCTCGGACTTCTCCTCTTCACCGCCGATGTAGGGAATGAGGTTGTCAAGCATCTCAGGCCATGTCTCGAAGTTCTTTCCTGCTCCCGAAAGTGCCTGATATGTGCAGGCAAGCACATTCTTCAGGCCGAATCTTCGGAGCGGATGCAGTGCGGGCACATCGCTCTGGCTCGAGCCGTTCGACT
>JAKSQV010000047.1 GCA_024403935.1 Ruminococcus sp.
ATACTTGTTCTCAACATCCTCCTTGCCATCAACGTAAAGCTCTGGAAGGTCGCTGAGGCTCTGCTCGGCGGCGCACTCATCGCAAGCTACTGGCAGGTGATGTTCGCAAACGGCAGAATGGTGCCGATAACAGGCGATCCTCTGGCGTATTCGGAAAGGAGCTCCGCAAACAACCTCAATTTCCTTCTGTTTTTTGCCCTGCTCTTCGTTCCGCTCATAGTCCTTTTCATATCAGGCGAGATCAAAAAGGGCAAGCGCAAGCGTTGGTTCTTTACAGCTCTGACCTATTTATCAGTGATCGTTTTCATCATGCAGGGTATCGGCTTCGGCTCAAGAATGTTCAAGACAGGCATTCTCAAGAAGGATGACTCTCAGCTTGACAACTACCTCTCGATGGAGGATACCCTCAACCTCAGCAGCGATGAAAACATCGTTGTTTTCCTCACCGACCGTCTCGACGCACAATGGTTTGAAATGGTGCTCGACAGATACCCCGACCTCTATGACGATCTCGAGGGCTTCACCTTCTACTCGAACAATGTCGGACGCTTCACCAATACTTTCCCGTCAGTCTGCAATATGCTCACGAACTGCGAATATAACGGTCAGGACTGGTCAGAATACTTCGCACAGGCATGGTCGGGCGAGACTCTTCCCCGCCGTCTCCACGACAACGGCTATAAGGTAAACCTCCTTATCGACAACCTCACCACTTATTCGGGCTTCGATGACATCAGAGACCAGTGCGACAACATCCATTCTTCCGTAAGCTACGTTGATTTCAACTATGCCGGCTCAGGCGGTATCCTCAGAACTATGGGCAAATTCTCACTTGGTAAGATCTGTCCGTATCTCCTGAAGAACCTCTTCCTCGACGGCATGACGGCTGACTTCTCAGCCAATTTCTACACCTCCACAGGTGCGGATGCAGCTACCTTCAAGGGCACAGTCGGTCAGGATACCGATATGGATTTCTGCAAGTATATCCAGACTCACGAAATGAAGTCTGACTGCGATCAGAAGACCTTTACGTTCATCCACCTCAATTTTGCCCACGATTACAGCGAGGACCTTGCCGCTCTCGATCCCGACTATGACGGCGTTATCGACAGAGAAAAAAATATTTACGGCGGCTTCAGGCTTCTCGAAATGTACCTCGACCAGATGAAAAAAGCAGGCGTTTACGATAACTCCACGATAATCTTCATCGGCGACCACGGCAGACCGCCGGCAGAAATCGAATACGCTGACGAATCAGAATGGCCTACCATTGAGCTTGACGGCGAAGTCAGAACAGGCGTACTCATCAAGCCCGCAGGTGCTGAGCGCAACTCGCTCATCATCGACCACGATGCAGAGCTTTCCAGCGGCGAATTCGGCGCAACAGTGCTCGAATATGCAGGTCTGGACAAGAGCGGCTTCGGCTTCAACGACTATATCGGCAAATCCTTCAATGATGTCAAGGAAATGAGCGATCCGCCCGCGCGTGACCTCCACGTTTACTGCTGGGCAGGCATAGGCAACATAAAGGATGTTTTCAAGTATGAAGTAACCGGCGATGCCGCAGATTACGACAACTGGAAGGTCGTAGAGCGTTTCGGTACTCCCGTAGACTAAGCTTTACTGTCCTCTTTCCGTTTTTTCGGAAAGAGGACTTTTTGCATATATACAGGCATCCGGCAGTACAAGCGGCTGTTATCGGCAGGCAGATGCGAACGTCTGCTGATATAAATCTTCCTGCACGGGCACGCCCTATGAGCCGCCCTCTCGATTTTTGTCTAAAATGACGGAATTATGCACCGTTTTTTGCTAATATATGCCCTTTCTATTGACAGCGTTTGTGCAGTTTGGTATAATTACTTTATATAATGTTTTGCGGAACAGCTTCTCTGTTTCGCACAAGAAAGAAAAAAGAGACAACGGCGGCGAAAAATATGGTTAGTAAAAGAGACAGATTCAAAAGGCTCATTTCTGTTTGCTCTGCTACGGTGCTTGTTGCTATACTTGCGGCTGCATTCGGCTATGTCTGGTACGAATATTACAGCACAAGGATAATCTTCCCCTATTACAGACGAGGAAACTGGGTGCTCATAGGTATATATGCCCTGCTTGTATGGCTGTTTTTCAGAGTGTACGGCGGCTTCAAGCTCGGCTACCTGAAAAAGACGGATATGCTGTACTCTCAGCTCATATCCATTACAGCAGTTAACTTTGTAACATACTTCCTGATCAGCCTTATCGGACGACACTTCATGAATGTCACTCCGCTCCTTGTGCTTGCGTTCGCTGATCTGGGCTTCATTGCCCTGTGGACGCTCGTCATCGGCAGGCTATATTTCATGATATATCCTCCGCGAAAGCTGATAATCCTGTACGGAAGCCATCAGGCGGCCTCGCTCGTTCTCAAGATGAGCCAGCGCGTTGACAAGTACATGATATGCGAATCCGTGAACGTGGGCGAGCCGGAAGAAAAAATACGCGAGCTGATACTCAAGTACGAAGGCGTTATCATCTGCGATATACCGCCTGAGCAGAGAAACGATTACCTCAAGTTCTGCTACGAAAAGTCAAAAAGAGCGTATATCGCACCGAAAATATCCGATATTATCATCAGGGGAGCAGACGATATCCGCCTGTTCGATACGCCACTGCTCCTGTGCAGAAACTACGGCCTCGATGTTGAGGAAAAGATACTGAAACGCTGCTTTGACATCGTTTTCTCGCTGGTGATGCTTATCATAGCCTCACCGTTCATGCTCTTTTCAGCGGCGGCAATAAAACTCCATGACGGCGGCCCTGTGATGTACAAGCAGAAAAGGCTCACCATCAACGGAAAGGTGTTCAATGTGCTGAAATTCAGAAGCATGGTCGTCGATGCGGAAAAGCTGAGCGGCCCTGTGCTCGCTTCGGATGACGATCCGCGTATCACCCCGATAGGCAGATTCCTGCGTAAAACAAGGCTTGACGAGCTTCCGCAGCTCCTTAACATACTGAAGGGCGATATGTCCGTGGTCGGACCGCGTCCCGAACGTCCCGAGCTCTCTGAGGAATACAAAAAGGAGATGCCGGAATTCGACTTCAGATTAAAAGTCAAGGCAGGACTTACAGGCTATGCTCAGGTAACGGGCGTTTATGACACCGTCCCCTACGACAAGCTCAAAATGGATATGATGTACATAGAGAATTACTCCTTCCGCATGGATATGCAGATAATTCTCATGACTATAAAGACTATGCTCTTCCCACCCAAGACCAACGCCGAAGCAAGCGACGGACTTTTCAGGCAGGAGAGCAGGAGAGAAGAGGATAAAAAATGAAAATTACAGCGGTGATAATGGCAGGCGGACGAGGAGAGCGTTTCTGGCCCAAAAGCCGTAACTCCTGCCCCAAGCAGTTCCTGTCGCTCACCTCGGACGGCGAAACAATGATACAGAAAACCGTCAAGAGACTGCTTCCGCTCGTGGATATGAACGATATCTACATCGTCACGAATGCGGCATACAAGACTCTCGTGACTGACCAGCTCCCCGATATTCCCGAGGAGAACATACTCTCTGAACCCGCAGCAAGAAATACTGCGCCATGTATCGCGTTTGCAGCAGCCGTCATCAACAGGAAATATGACGATGCCGTAATGATGGTGCTGCCCTCCGACCACCTCATCGGACTTGAGGACATCTACATCAATACGCTGAAAAAGGCAGCAGATGTTGCCGCCAAGAACAGCAGCCTCGTCACTATCGGCATTACTCCCGAGTATCCTGAGACAGGCTACGGTTACATCAACTTCGGTGCAGAGAACGAAAACGGCGCATATACCGTTGAACGCTTCGTTGAGAAGCCCGACCTCGCTACCGCAGAAAAGTACCTCGCTTCCGGCAAATATCTCTGGAACAGCGGTATGTTCGTGTGGAAGCTCTCGACCATCCTTGAAAACATCAGGAGCTTCATGCCCGATATATACGAGGGTGCTGTGAAAATAGGCGAAGCCTTCGGAACTCCGCAGTTCAACGAGGTCCTCGTCAGAGAATTCACTGCTTTCCGCAGCGAATCCGTAGATTTCGGCATCATGGAAAAGGCAGAGAATATCTGCACTATCCCCGGCAGCTTCGGCTGGGACGATGTCGGAAGCTGGCTCGCTGTCGAGCGCATAAACAAGACCGATGCCGACAAGAACTACATCTCAGGCGACGTTATCTCCGTTGAAAGCAGTCATACAACTGTATGCGGCGGCAAACGCCTTATCGCGGCTGTGGGCCTTGAGGACATCATCATTGTCGATACAGACGATGCAGTGCTCGTCTGCTCAAAGAATAACACTCAGGACGTAAAGAAGGTCATTGCTCAGCTCAGGGAGCAGGGCAGAAATGAACTCGTTTAAAGGAGAATAAATATGAAAAACGCACTTATTACAGGTATTACAGGACAGGACGGCTCATATCTCGCAGAGCTCCTGCTTGAAAAAGGCTACAACGTCTACGGCATCTGGAGAAGAAAGGCTACCGCAGACTACGGCAATATCGCTCATCTCAAGGACAAGGTCACTCTTATCTACGCAGATATGACAGACCCTGTTTCACTTATCTCTGCTATGAGAATATCTCAGGCTGATGAGGTCTACAACCTCGCTGCACAGTCATTCGTTGCTACGAGCTGGGATACCCCTCTCGGCACGGCAGACATTGACGCTGTCGGCGTTACAAATATGCTCGAAGCTATCCGCATTGTCAAGCCCGAATGCCGCTTCTATCAGGCTTCGACCTCTGAGATGTTCGGTCTTGTTCAGGAGATACCGCAGAAGGAGACTACTCCCTTCTATCCGAGAAGTCCCTATGGCGTTGCAAAGCTGTACGGTCACTGGATAACCAAGAACTACCGTGAGAGCTACGGTATGTTTGCATGCTCGGGAATCCTCTTCAACCATGAGTCCGAACGCCGCGGCATTGAGTTCGTTACACGAAAGATAACCGATGCCGTTGCACGCATAAAGCTCGGCGTGCAGGACTGCGTTGAGCTCGGAAATATGGACTCCAAGCGCGACTGGGGACACTCAAAGGACTATGTCCGCGCAATGTGGCTCATGCTCCAGCAGGATAAGCCCGATGATTACGTTATCGCTACCAACGAGACAAGAACTGTCCGTGAATTCGTTGAGACCGCGTTCAGACACGTCGGCATTGAGGTTCAGTGGCAGGGCAAGGGCGTTGACGAAACAGGTATCGACAAGGCTACGGGCAAGACAATAGTAAGGGTAAACAAGAAGTTCTTCCGTCCCGCTGAGGTAGATATCCTCCTCGGAAATCCCGAAAAGGCTGAAAAGGCTCTCGGCTGGAAGCGTGAGATAAACTTCTCAGAGCTCGTTGAGCGCATGGTCAAGAACGACCTCGCACGCGTTGAAAAGGAAATAAAGATAAACAGTCTCGCTGACTGACGGAAAGGAATGACAGATATGGACATGAATATTCAGACGCTGAAAAGCGTCAAGGGCGGCTATAAAAAGGAAGATGTACTCGCAAAGATAAATGCCTATACCATCATTATCGTGTCGGTCGAAAGCGGCGCTGACCCCTATTCGCTGCAATCTCAGTTCTATGATGCTGATGCCATTGAGCTCAGACATGAGAAGACAGGCTTCTTCGGAAAGAGCGGCTTCTCGGAAGAGGATTCCGACAAGTATCTTGCCGAGCTCAGAGAAAAGGCAAGAGAAGCTCTCGGGCTCTGAGTACAGGTATTTCATACATATCCGCTGCACACTCGATGCCGCCGCAGCTGCGGCGGCGCTTACATTTATTAAGGTGGGAAAGCTGATTGAATATCGCATTTGACGCAATACCGCTCATCAGCGACCGTATCACGGGAATAGGCTGGTGCGAAGCGGGACAGACTATGGCTATGGCACGTCTGCACCCCGAAAACGGGTATACCTACAACTTCTTCTCGCGTACCGACGACCATATCAAAATGGAGCGAATTGCACCGTTTACCGGAGACAATATCGGCACAAAGCTCGTACACTTCTCGGGCTATATGTACCGCGCTGCATCGACCTTCATACCGTTCCCGTACAGCTTCTTTTTCGGAAAGGAAGCCGATGTTTCGCACTTCTTCAACTACATCGTTCCCCCAGGAGTTCACGGAAGGACAGTTGTGACCGTTCACGATATGGTATACAAGGCGTTCCCCGAAACTGTCCGCGGACGTACAAAGCTCATGCTTAACATGGGACTGAAAAAGTCAATGAAGCGTGCTGATATCATCGTCACGGACTCCGAATTCTCAAAGCAGGAGATAATCAAATACTTCCCGAAGCACGAGAATAAGATAAAAGTAGTCCCGTGCGGAGTTGACCTCGACAGGTTCCGTCCGTGCAACGAGCCCGACCGCATCATACAGGTCAGGAAGTCACTCGGGATAGAGGGCGAATACTTCCTGTACGTCGGCACTATTGAACCGAGAAAGAACCTCGAAAGGCTCATCACTGCATATCACATCTTCTGCTCGCGTCACTCCGATGCGCCGAAGCTCGTACTCGCAGGCGGCAAGGGATGGCTGTATGACGGGATTTTTGCCCGTGTAAAGGAGCTTGGACTAACGGAGCAGGTCATCTTCACAAAATATGTTCCTGCTGAGGATATGAATCCGCTCATGTGCGGAGCAATGGCATTCGTTTTCCCGTCGATATACGAGGGCTTCGGAATGCCGCCGCTTGAAGCTATGGCGAGCGGAGTACCCGTACTCGCCTCCGATGCGGCATCACTCCCTGAGGTAACGGGCGACTGTGCCGTGATATGTGATGCCTACTCCGAGGAGAGTATAGCTGACGGACTCGGAAAGCTGTGCGATTCGGAAGAGCTCCGCCGTGAGCTCGGCATACGCGGACGTGAACGCGCAATGCAGTTCACATGGGACAGATCAGCAGAAATGCTTTATGACATCTATAAGGAGCTGGTATAAATGAGCGACAACACCAAAGACATGACTGCTAACGAGGCAGAGAACACGCAGGAGCAGGACTTTTCCTCGTTCCTTACGGCTGAGGACGAATTCCGCCTTGAAATGGAGAACTATATCCCCGAATTCGTTCAGCGTCTCAATAATGATACTCTTGAAGCCGATCAGAGCTTCATTGACCGCTCACTGGAGCTGATGGAGCTCGGCAAAGCTGCCGGCATTGATATGCAGGAGTATATCACGCAGTTCTGCAAAGAGAACGGTATGATAAAGTAATGGGCAGAGAATTCAGCGTACTGGAGGTCAACAAGGCGTATTATCCGCATATCGGCGGTATTGAAAGCCTTGTCCGCCAGTATTCGGAGGAGCTCGGACAGTTCGGCGTTCAGGTGCGTACACTTGTCTGCCGCGACGGCAGGGGCGGTACGATACACGATCAGGTGAACGGTGTCAAAGTGACACGCGCAGGCAGCCTCGGAACGTATTTTTCGTGTCCGCTTTCACTCTCGTTCATTCGTCTGTTCAGAAAAATGGCAAAGAACGCAGATGCAGTCCACATCAATGTGCCTTTTCCGCTTGCGGATGCGGCTCTGCTGTTGTCGGGCTACAAGGGAAAGGTCGCTGTCTCATGGCACAGCGACATAGTCAAGCAGAAGAAGCTCATGCTCTTTTACCGTCCGTTCATGATGTATCTGCTCAGACGCGCAGACATCATATTCACGGCTACTCAGGGACACATCGACAACTCCGATGTGCTGACGCGGTTCCGCGAGAAATGCTGCATCCTGCCCTACGGTATCGACACGGAGCAGTACCTCAGCATCGAACGCAAGCCTTTCCTGACCGAAAGGCTCACTGATAAAAACGCAGTTAAGGTTTTCTTTACGGGCAGGCTCGTCTACTATAAGGGCGTGGACGTGCTGCTGCGCGCATTCCGGAAGGTGAAGGGCTGTGAGCTCTTCATCGCGGGAACAGGACAGCTCGGCGATGAGCTCAGACACTACGTTGATACGCATGAAATGTCCGACAAGGTACATTTTCTCGGCTTCCTGCCCGATGATGAGCTTCGTCAGGCGTATGCGGACTGCGATATCTTTGTTCTCCCGTCTGTAGTGAAAAGCGAGGCTTTCGGAATAGTTCAGCTTGAAGCCATGGTCTACGGCAAGCCTGTGATCAATACGAAGCTTCCGTCAGGAGTCCCGTTCGTCAGCATACACGGCGAAACAGGTCTTACAGTTCCCCCGTCATCACCTAAAACCCTCGCGGCAGCAATAAACAAGCTCGCTGAGGACAGACCGCTCCGTGAAAAGCTCGGAAGGAATGCGGCTGTCCGCGTAAAACGCGACTTCAATGAAAAGGATATCATCAGGAGACTCTACGAGACTCTTGCGAAATAAGTGAGGAAAGATATGAAAGCTTTGATCATCGGCGGAGCAGGCTTCGTCGGAGCCTATCTCATACGCGAGCTCTCAACAGCAGGCGCAGAGGTACACGCTACCTGCCTGCCGTCTGAAAGTATAACGGAAACCTGCTTTACGCACACACTCGATATCATGGATATCGGGAGCATATCCGCTCTGCTCGCAGAGGTCGCTCCCGACGTGATCTTTCACCTCGCGGCACAGAGCTCGGTGGCTGTATCGTGGAAGAAGCCTCAGCTCACGGCAAACATCAATGTGGTCGGCTCGATAAACGTGCTTGAAGCGGTAAGAGCCGCCGAAAAGAAAGACATCCGCATCATTATGATTGGCACGGGCGAGGAATACGGCTTTATCAGGGAGGGCGCCTGCCCTCTAAGCGAGGACGAGCCGCTCAACCCCGGCAATATCTACGCCGCCACCAAGGCTTGTCAGGAAATGATAAGCCGTATATACGTCAGGGCGTACGATATGGACATCGTAATGGTCCGTGCCTTCAACCACTCAGGTCCCGCACAGAGCGACATCTTCGTCATCTCCGACTTCTGCCGACAGATAGCAGAGATCGAAAAGGGGATGCGTCCGCCCGAAATAAGAGTAGGCAATCTCTCCGCTATGCGGGATTTTACCGATGTGCGTGATGTGGTAAGGGCTTACCGGCTGCTCGCCGAGAAAGGCACACGCGGCAGAGTTTATAACATCGGACGCGGCAGGGCTGTGAAGATACAGTACATCCTCGATACAGCACTCAGCTTCTCGGATACGGAAATATCGGTAACCAATGATCCTGCCCGTATGCGCGCCTCTGATACACCGCTGATAGAGCCTGATGTGTCACTGGTACACGGCGATACAGGCTGGAAGGCAGAAATAACCATGGAGCAGACTAGCCGCGACACGCTTGACTACTGGCGCGGCATACTCTGACACAGATACACAGAAAGGAGCACATACCATGTCGGATATGAAGCTTACAAACGAAAAAATGCATACCTTCGACGGACACGATAAGATCGGAGTGTTCAAGTCAGGCGAAAAGCTCACCGACTTCGGTGAGAAACAGAATGCCGCAAACGAAGCTCTTGCTGCCAATATCAATGACCTCATCGTGAGAGTATGCGCTCTTGAGGATAAACAGCTCCAGCACGCTGAAATAATGAAAAAGCTTGCAGAGGAGCTTACCGCATTCAGAAAGGAGCTTGACCGTCTGAGGCTGTCGGATAAGCTCAATACGAGCGCAGTTGAACGTCTCAACAGAGCAATAAGCCTCGCACAGGGAGATACCGAAGACTGACGGTCTTATCTGCCTTTGTGAAAAATGCAACAAATTGCCTCAGAGGTATTGACTTTGTCGGTATTTTGCTATATTATATATGTATTGTGGAACGTTTAATGCATACCACTTTTGCTGACCTATCAACGGAGATATGCACAGATGCAGTCTCCGTTAATTATTTGAAGGAAGGTGCTTGAATGGATAATCTGATAGAAGAGCTGGAATCCAAAACGGCCTTTACCATACCCATCCTCGGAGGAATACCCGTCGCTGATTCGTGTGTTGTTTCGTGGATAATAATGGGCGTAGTGGTCCTGCTGTCCATTATACTTACGCACAATCTCAAAAAAGTCCCCACAGGCTCGCAATGCCTGCTTGAGGGCATTATCGAATGGCTGGACAATTTTTTCCTTGATATTCTCGGAGAAAAAGGAAAAAAGTATCTGCCTTTCCTCGAAACGCTGATAATCTACATAGCTTTTGCGAATCTTATGGGATTGTTCGGCTTCGTGCCGCCCACAAAGGACATCAATGTCACGGCGGCTCTCGCAGGAATAGCCATCATATTCATTCAGTTCGTTTTCATCAGGGAAAAAGGACTGCTGAAATGGCTGAAAAGCTTCCTCAACCCCATTAACCTGCTCGACCTCGTGACTCGTCCGCTGTCGCTGTGTATGCGACTTTTCGGAAACGTTCTCGGCGCATTCGTTGTTATGGAGCTGCTGAAAAAGGCTATCCACTCGCTCGGAGTGCCTGCTGCTATAGGAATCCCCGTTATCGCAAGTGCTTACTTCGATATTTTCGACGGTCTCCTTCAGGCTTATGTATTCGTATTCCTTACTTCCCTCTACATGGCTGAAGCCTTAGAGGAAGAAAAACACTGACTTAACGGAGGTACTTACTATGGGAACTATGGCACTGGGTGCAGGTCTTGCCGTACTTACAGGCGCAGGCGCA
>JAKSQV010000048.1 GCA_024403935.1 Ruminococcus sp.
CGACAGCATTGAGGTCAAACTCAGAGCCGACATTGACAGGCTTCTGAGGTGTGGAATGCCAACTGAGGAAAAATCATCCGAATCCGGGGAAGAAACAGCTCCGCTGTCGGAAAACTACGAAGCACAGCCGATAACTATCCATCTGCCAAAGCAGGGGAGAGGTGCAGATACAATCAACACTGTAAGATACGGAGACCCGTTAGAGATATACACAAACAGCGAGGGCGAGGTTATCTTCAAGAAATATTCGGCAATGGGCGAGCTGAGCGAGAATGCCGCGAATGTGGCGGAGGTCATGTACAAGACGGCAGGCTGTCCTGTCGTGATATTTGACAAAGACCACGTTGTTGCATCGTCAGGAGTGCCTAAGCGTGAATTTGCCGAGCGGCGCGTGACAGCACAGCTTGAGGAACTCATGGACAACCGCGGACAGTTTTTCTGTCCGGATGGCAGGAGCAATAGTTTTTATCCTGCTGAGGGCGTGGAGCATACTGCCATAGCGGCAGTTCCGATAATCACAGCAGGTGATGTGTCGGGAGCAGTGGCGTTCCTGACATCTGACAAAGGAGCGGAAGCAAGTGACCTGCAGCGCAGTCTTATCACAGCGGCGGCGCAGTTCCTTGCAAAGCAGATAGAATAAAAAAAGGACGTTTCTGCCGTTTGGCGGGAACGTCTTTCTATTGGCATACCTGCGGATTTGTGGTATACTATGAGAAAATGTCTGAGGGAGAGATGTGGTGTGAAAGAGCTTATTGCCTGCTGCGGACTTGACAGTGAAAACATGCCTAAACCCTTATTAGAAAGGAAGTACGAACTTACCTCCGAACTGGTAATCGTCGCTCATAACAGCTGCGATAAAGTAAGCCTCTTCTGTGCTATATCTACCGTAATTTGCCCCTTTCATAATATTCGCTACTGTACCATTGTCCCAGAGCTCGTTCATATATCTTTCTAATCTTGCAAGTTTTGAGTAGGAGTCATATGCGTCATCTTCGTTGCTGAAGCTATAAGATCTACTGTAATTAGTTCCAGAACCTCCATTTCTGTTGTTTCCATAGAAAACAACACAATGACCGTACTCGCTATCTTCGATATAAGAGCCAGAATATGTGCCTACAGGAACGTAACCCTTAGCATACATACTTGCAAGAATTGAAAACTCATTATAGTTACTAGGGCCATCCTGAGAAGGAGTTGTCGTAGTTGCTATAGGTTCGGTCGTAGTTGTTTGTGTGGATATATCTGAAGTAGTCGTAGTTACAGGAGTTTCCTCATATCCGAGATAGCACTCAATAGAGTCTGTTCCGCCCGTCGAAAGATACGAATAATAGGCAAGTATCGCGGAGGCGTCCTTTGCGTCGACCTTATCATCTCGATTAACGTTTGCGGCTGTGCTCTGCTCAGATGACAGAATGCCAGTACTGCCTGTAGAAAGCTTGGAATATGCTTCAAGTACGAATGAAGCGTCTTTCGCATCAGTTTTTCCGTCGTTATTCGGGTCGCCGAAGCTGAGCGCGGCTTCATCGGCGGCATAGACCTGCCCCGTGAACGGCAGAATCATCAAAGCCGCAATAACAGCGGCAATCGCTTTTTTCATCATAGTCGGACACCTCCAATAATATTCTGCCTAAATTATACACTATTTGCCCCGCCGTGTCAAATGCTCCGTTCACAAATTATCCTTGACTAATATGGCAAAATAGGGTAAAATGTTATTGTATCTATGTGCGGAGCAGGGCTCCGCTGAACAGGAGTTTGCTATGAGAATAAAAAGAACTATCGCACTGCTTGCCGCAATGGCTGTATTAGGCGCTTCGGCGGCTGGGTGCGGAAAGAGCGGCGGTGAAAAAGTGGATTACGTGTGGAGTAACGTTGCAATAGGCGGCGGCGGTTACATAACGGGCATCGTGTACAATCCCTCGGAGGAGGGGCTCGCCTACGTGCGCACCGATATAGGCGGAGCATACCGCTTCGACAAGGAACAGGACAAATGGGTGCCGATAACAGACAGCCTCGGCGGTGACGAGTGGAATCTTATCGGCATAGAGAGCATCGCCACCGATCCTGTCGAGCCAAACCGCGTTTATGCGGCTTGCGGTACATATATGGGAGATAACGGTGCAATACTTTCCTCAGATGATTACGGAAAGACATGGCACCGCTTTGACCTCAGCTTCGGATGCGGCGGCAACTGCTCCGGACGCGGAGTCGGTGAACGTCTGAAGGTCGATCCCGTTAACAATAATAATGTGTATTTCGGCTCGCGTACTCAGGGTTTGTGGAAATCTGAGGACTACGGCGAGACGTGGAACAGAGTTGAGAGCTTTACCGCGGTCGGCGACTATTATCAGGAGGGCAATGCTATCGGCGTGATGTGGGTAGAGTTTGATCCCGAAACGAACGATGTATATGCAGGAGCGGCAATGATGAACGGCGAGTGCGTGTACCGTTCTGCTGACGGCGGCAGAACATGGGAAGCCCTGCCTGCGAACAATGCAGGGATGTATCCGCTTCAGGCGGTGATCTCCGAAAGCAGGAAGATGTACCTTGCCTATTCTGATACAGCAGGTCCGAATACCGACCCGAAGAACGGTGCTGTATCGGTGCTTGATCTTGGAAGCGGAAAGTATGAGGATATAACTCCCGATGTCGGCGATGGCAGATACGGCGGATTCGGCGGCATCACACTTGATAATCAGGCACAGGATACCATTGTGGTGACCTCAATGAGCTTCTGGGACGACAGAGGACACAACATTTACCGCTCGGAGGACGGCGGCAGGAGCTGGGAAGCTCTTTATACGAAAACCGAAAAGAACTATTCAATGGATGTTTCCGAAGCCGACTGGCTGACATGGGGCCGTGAGGAGGCTTCTATCGGCTGGTGGACAGCGGCAGTCGCCCTCGATCCGTTCAACTCTGACAAGGTCAGCTACGGTACAGGTGCAACGCTGTATTCGACCGTCAACCTTACCGATCTCGGCAGCGGCACACCTGTTACGATAGAATTTGATGCGCGCGGCATAGAGGAGACCGCAGTTTTTGATATGGCAGCTCCTCCATACGAGGAAGGGAAGCCGCAGCTTTATTCAATAATGGGCGACCTCACGGGCTTTGCACATCTTGATGTCACAAAATGCCCCGATGATGCACACTTCATGAAGAACGGAAATGCAACGTCTGTAGACTGCGCATGGCTCGACAGCAATTACGGCGTATATACGAGCGAGTCGAAGCAGTCGCTCAACTACACGACAGACGGCGGTGCAACATGGAACAATATCCGTTTCCTTCCTGAGAAATCACAGGGCGGAAGCGCGTGTATGTCCGCGGACGGCAGCACTATCATCTGGAAGCCGTCGGCAATCAGCGGCAAGCCGTACATGACTCCGGATTACGGCGAGAAGTGGTACAAATGTGAGGGACTCAGCCTCGGCGCAGCAGTTATCGCCGACAAAGTGAATCCGAAGAAATTCTACGCTGTCAGCAGCGGCAACCTTTTTGTTTCCGAAGACGGCGGCTACAATTTCAAGCCTACGGAAGCTCTCCTTACCGATAACAGCAAGCTTGTTGCTGTCGGTGGCCATGAGGGACACGTTTGGGCGTACAACGGCTCGTACCCGATGTACAGTGAGGACGGCGGAAAGACCTTTACCGTGCTGAAAACGGCAAATGCAAAGGCTCTCGGATTCGGAGCTCCTGAAAAGGAAGGCGGCTATCCGACCATATACATTATCGGCAATGACAACGTTGAGCCCAATTCCGAGCCGCACGGCGACGGTATCTACCGTTCGACCGATAAGGGCAAAACGTGGAGCCGCATTAATGACGAAAGCCATCTTTTCGGCAATATCACCCCTTCAATTACCGGAGACGGCGAAGTGTTCGGCAGAGTCTACTTTGCTACGAACGGCAGAGGAATAGTTATGGGAGACGAAGCGTCTGAATGATAGATAAGAAGAAAACCATTGTGCTCATGCTCGGCGCAGTCATGACCGCAGCAGCAGTCGGTGTATCGGCTGTTCTGTCAACTGCTGTCGTAAACCGCAAACGCTATCCCGTTTTTGGAGTAGATGTTTCCAATTATCAGGGAGAAATCGACTGGGAAAGGCTCGGTGAGCAGGGTGTGCGGTTTGCGTTCATCAAGGCTACCGAGGGCAGCGGACACGTCGATGAGTCTGTGCGGCGCAACCTTGAGACTTCCTTACAGACCGACATCAAGCGTTCCTGCTACCACTTTTTCAGCTTTGACAGCAGCGGTCACACGCAGGCGCAGAACTTCATCTCGGCCGCAGACAGGGACGAGATAGACCTGCCGCCCGTGGTGGATATCGAATACTACGGCGATAAGGCATTCAGCAAGCCGACCCTCAAGGAGACAGAGGAGGTGCTGCTGCCGCTGCTTGAAGAGCTTGAGGCGTACTACGGCACAAAGCCTATGATATACACGACGATGCCGGTTTACATTCGCTATGTGAAGCCTATATGCGGCAGTGACTATCCGCTGTGGATACGCTGCAAGCAGACCAAGCCCGATTTCGTGGACTGGACTTTCTGGCAGTATGACGACCACGGCGAGCTTGACGGCTACTACGGCGATGAGAAATACATCGACTTCAACGTCTTCTGTGGGGACAGTGACGAATTTGAAGACTTTGCAGAAGAATGGAGGAAATGATGAGACCATTTGAACTTATACCGCCAATAAAGGATTATATCTGGGGCGGAACGAAGCTCCGCGATGAATTCGGCAAGGAAAGCAGCCTTGAGCGGCTTGCCGAGAGCTGGGAGCTGAGCTGTCACAAGGACGGCGTGAGCGTGATAAGCGGCGGAGAGTACGACGGCATGCTCCTTACCGATCTCATTGCCGCCCACCCCGAGGTGCTCGGCAGGAACTGCGGCAGATTCAGGGAATTTCCTGTTCTGATAAAGCTTATCGACGCGAGAGACGATCTCTCTGTGCAGGTGCATCCCGATGACGAATATGCAATGCGCAACGAGGGCGGCTACGGAAAGACAGAGGTCTGGTACATCGTTGACTGCGAGGAGGGGGCAGAGCTCATCTACGGCTTTGCCGAAGAGACCGATACCGATACTTTCCGCAGGGCAATAGAGGAGGGCACTCTCCTTGACATTGTGAACCGCGTGCCTGTGAAAAAGGGCGATGTTTTCTTTATCAAGGCAGGAACTCTCCACGCAATCGGCAAGGGCATACTGATCGCAGAGATACAGCAGAGCTCAAATACAACATATCGCGTATATGACTACGGCAGGCTTGGCACAGACGGCAATCCGCGTGAGCTTCATATAGACAAGGCACTGGATGTGACGAACTGCGAGCCGCCAACAGTAAGATATGGTCAGCCTGATAAAGTAAATATGGCAGGTATGTGGCGGACTCACATTGCGGAATGTGAATATTTCTCGTCGGAAAAGTATGACATCTACCGTTCGCTTACGGTCGGGAGCCTCGATACCTTTATGCATATTCTTTTCCTTGACGGAGAGGCGGAAATAGTGTACGGCGGCGAGACCGTGATACACGCAAAAAAAGGCTCAAGCGTCTTTGTTCCTGCGGGAACGGATACGTGTGATATAAAAGGCAAGTGCAGTATAATTCTTACAAAGGAATCTAAAGGAGGAAATTAATAATGAAATACTATGTGGGAATAGACCTTGGCGGAACAAATATCGTAGCAGGTGTTGTAGACGAAAATTACAGCATCGTTGCAAAGGCAAGCACAAAGACGAACTGTCCGCGTCCTGAGAAGGAAATAGCGGAGGACATGGCAAAAATGGCTGTTCAGGCTGTTGAGAACGCCAACCTCACTCTTGATGACATTGAGTGGATAGGTATCGGTACACCCGGAATCGCAAACAGCTCAACGGGAATAATCGAGTATTCCAATAATCTCGGCTTCAAGGATACACCTATGGTAAAGTACATCACCGAGGCTATCGGCAGAGACGACAAGCCCGTTTTCATTGAGAACGATGCCAATGCGGCGGCTTACGGCGAATATGTTGCAGGTGCGGCAAAGGGCGCAAGAAATGCTGTATGTATCACGCTCGGAACAGGCGTTGGCGGCGGTATCATCATCGATGGCAAGATCTATGCAGGCTCGAATTTTGCAGGTGCAGAGATAGGTCATACTGTCATTGAGGTTGACGGAGCACAGTGCTCATGCGGACGCAAGGGCTGCTTCGAGGCTTATTCATCAGCAACGGGACTCATCCGCATGACCAGAGAGGCTATGGAGGAGCATCCTGACAGCATCATGGTAAAGTCATCAGAGGAAAAGGGAAAGGTCACAGCACGTACCTCCTTCGACTGCATGAGAGCAGGCGACATCTATGCCAAGGCTGTTGTTGACAAGTACATAAAGTATCTTGCAGCAGGTATCACCAATACGATCAATATCTTCCAGCCTGATGTGCTCTGCATAGGCGGAGGCGTATGCAACGAGGGCGATCCGCTTCTCCTGCCGATGAAGGCACTTGTGGAAAAGGAGGTATACACACGTAATTCCGCGAAGAATACAAAGATCGTCATTGCCGAGCTCGGAAATGATGCAGGAATCATTGGTGCAGCATTTCTCGGCAGAGCAAATGGCTGAGTTCTCCGCACGGGATGCTGACTGAAGCATTCTGCCTGTGGCTGACACAGAGAAAATTGGCTATATGTACCAAAAGCAATACCTGCTGTTTGTGCATATAGCCTATTTTTGTTCTGCAATGCAACATTTTCCGTCTTATCCGACACCTTATAGGCGAATCGATTCAAAGGAGGGATTCGTATGAATGATTTCTCCACAGATGTGAAGCTTGCAAGAGGCGGCGATTCTGAAGCCTTTGCGCGGCTCTATTCTTTGGTTTATAAGGATCTGTACCACATAGCTCTTTACAGTCTCAGAAATTCGCATGATGCGAGCGATGCAGTCAGCGATACCGTGCTTGATGCTTTCTGCTCGATAGGCAAGCTCAAGGATGAGAAGGCGTTCCGAAGCTGGATAATGAAGATACTCTCAGCGAAGATAAAGCGCAGGCAGAGAGAGTATTTTGCAAACACCGCTGAGCTCACCGACGATATGCCCGACGACGGCTTCAACTACGAGAACGTCGAGCTGAGAGATGCGGTCGAGCGGCTTGATCCGCAGTCGAGACTGATACTGTCATTGTCTGCACTTGAGGGCTATACGGGCGACGAAATAGCACAGATATGCGATATGAATGCCGCGACTGTGCGCTCACGCCTGTCGCGTATCAAGGAACGGCTCAGACTGGAGCTGTCAGGTACATAATGTATGTATTTCGGATAACAGAAAGGTGATGCACTATGAATGAGAACGATGAGAAGCTGAGAGAAATGCTCAGAAGTGAAGAAGTTCCTGAGGAGCTCAGTCCTGAGAATATCAAGCTCATGCTTGACGAGAAGGCTCCGCAGAAGAAGAGAAAGGGTATCTCCGTTGCGGGAAGGATAGCTGCAGGAGCGGCAGCCTGTGCGGTGCTGGCAGGTTCTTATGCAGGTACGGCTCAGCTTATGAAGGCGCGCAAAGGCGACAGCTCTGTTGGTAGCATTGTCAGCAAGACTGCAAAGACAAGCAGCAAAGCTCCCTATATGAGCGGAGCCGAGAGCTATGACGATGTATATGAGCTGATGGAAACAGCTTCAAAGAAGTGGGAAAGAGAGCAGAAGCGCAGAGAGCGCGGCAATGTAACAGGCGGCTTCTTTAAGAAAGACGCCGACTATGCTATCAATGAGGAGTCGGCGGCGTATGCGGCTGAGGAAGGCGTGGTGTACGACGGTGCCCCTGCGATGAACGGCGGTGATGAATCAGTAGGTGTTCCGACAGAGACGACGGGCACTCCCGAGTACTCCGACACCTACGATCAGGAGGAGGGAGTGCGCGAGGCAGACATCGTCAAGACCGACGGCAATAACATCTACTACCTCTGGAATGACCGCGTCGACTATTACTATGATGAAGAAACAGACGCGTATGTCAACTCCTTCGACAATAACTTCCCGAAAATGGACATTGCGACTGTCAAGGACGGCAAATTCACGGATTCTAAGGCCATCGACCTCACCCCCGACCTCAGCGCATTTGACATAGAGGGCAGATTTAACGTTACAGTCGAGGATATGTACATATACAACGATATGATAGAGGTCATCGGCAGTGTCGGCTCGCAGGCCGCCTACTACTATGGACAGTACAATAAGCGCGCCTACTACATCGACGACGAGGGCGTGTATCACGCGCCTGTCAGCAGCACCTTCGTCTCTTTCTACACCACGGGCGACGAACCCGAGCTCATCGGCACGTATTTTCAGGACGGCATATACAATGATGTCAGAATAGCTCCCGACGGCTGTATGTACCTGATATCCACGTATAACACGGTCGATTTCAACAGCGTCGAGGACAAGAAGAACGTCGAGCGCTATATTCCCTGCTGTGGCACTGACGATGAGATAGAGTGCATACCTCCCGAGGACGTGCTCCTCCCGATACAGTCTCCCGACGCGAAAACTCTGCTGAGCTATACCGTCATCAGCGGTATCGACCTCAACGAGTCGGGCGAGTTCACTGTCGTTGACAACAAGGCGCTTGCAGGCTTCACGGGAACAGTATACAGCTCCGCAGATAATATCTATGCCGCTGTATACAGTGATTACGATACCGACATCACACGCATCGCCGTAAGCGGCGGCAGCATTGAGCCTGCGGCTTCGGGAAAGGTCGAGGGCTATGTGAAGGATCAGTTCTCGATGAGCGAGTACAACGGCTATTTCCGCATTGCAACAACTATAAACAAGTATCATGACAACGACACATTGCTCGGCGGGATCTTCCGCAAGGACACCGCTTCGTATGTTGAACGGGACAATGCTGTGACAGTTCTCGATATGGATATGAACACAGTCGGCAAGGTAAAAGGCTTCGGAGTTGACGAGCAGATAAAGTCAGTCAGCTTCAGCGGCGATATGGGCTATGTAGTAACATTCAGGCAGACAGATCCGCTGTTTGCGATCGACCTTTCCGATCCGACCGATCCGTTTATTACTGATGAATTCAAGATAAACGGATTCAGCACCTATATGCAGAAGTGGAGTGACGGACTTCTTCTCGGCTTTGGCGTTGAGGCTGATGACTACGGAGCAGTATCAGGCGTAAAGCTTGTGATGTTTGACAACTCCGACCCGAACGACCTGAAACAGGTCGGTATTGAGACTCTCACAAAGCCTGACGGATATATATACTCAAGTGCAAACAATGAGCGTAAGTCGATCCTGATAGCTCCTGAGAAGAACCTCATAGGTTTCCCCATAACGGTATACGACAATGATGTGTATGAGAATCATAATATGTATGTATTCTACTCGTACGAGGACGGAAGATTTGAAAAGCGCGGCGAGCTCAGCCTGAGCCCGAATAATGCTGCTGACAGAGCACTTTATATTGATGACTGCGTGTATATTACCACAGGCAGCGAGTTTGCATCTGCCGATATTGACAGTATGGAACTGATCGACAGCGTATGCTTTGACTGATACCTGATACAAAGGGCGGAAAGCTTGGCTTTTCCGCCCTTTATGGTTTTCAGGAAGTATTTTTCATGCGGCGGCTCTTGACTTATCACGCTGTATGGTATATAATTTAATATATCCTCAATAACCGCCGCATGGCGGTTATTGCCCCGAACATAGTTCGGGGAGCGCAAATTCATAATAAAACGTAGAATTTGCGCATTACATTAATTTTTATCAAGCGGCATACGCCAATTCAGTCAGGAGGATATTATAATGAAGAAATTTCTTTCCG
>JAKSQV010000049.1 GCA_024403935.1 Ruminococcus sp.
TTTTCTGCTTCGTTCTGTTATTTCTCACTTTTTTTTTTTTTTCTTATTTTTTTTATGTCTTTTTTTTTTCTGCTTTATGCGGTATGCCGGTGGCTTTTACCGTCTTACACTATTCTCGCTGCTGGCGTATATCTTTGTCGCCGAGGATATGTACGTTCCCGAGGAAATGGAGGAATACAGCCCACGGACTGGCGGCGGCAAGCTTGGTGAGCTTGGGTATATCTATAAGGTAAACGTGAACAGCGTCTCCCGTGAGGATTATGACCGCCTTGATGACGTAATGAAAGAGCCTCCCGGGATCATAAGACAGTAAACTAAAGGAGAAAAACTGATGGACAAGAAAACCTTTACCGAAAAATTCACAGGCAGACTGCCGAAGGATATAAAAACAGCAACGCCTCAGCAGCTTCACAATGCGCTGGGTGATACCATAATGGAGATGTATTCCGGGCAGTGGAGTGCAGCAAGAGAAAGACATCTGTCAGGACGGAGAGCCGCATATCTGTCGATGGAGTTCCTTGTCGGCAGGGCGGTATTCAACAATCTGCTCTGTCTCGGAATATATGATGAGGTCAGTGCCGTGTTTGGTGAGCTCGGGCTTGACCTCGCCGATCTTGAGGCTATTGAAGATGCTGCCCTCGGAAACGGCGGTCTCGGACGGCTTGCGGCTTGCTTCCTTGATTCGGCGGCGACACTTTCCCTGCCGCTTGACGGCTACGGCATACGCTATAAATACGGGCTGTTCAGGCAGCGTATTGTTGACGGCTTTCAGCGCGAGGAGATTGACGACTGGACAAGATACGGCGATCCGTGGTCGAAACGCTGCGAGGAGGACACCGTACTCATTGAATACAGCGGACAGACCGTAAAGGCTGTGCCGTATGATATGCCGATTTTCGGCTGCCGCACAGAAAACGTGGGAACGCTTCGTCTGTGGCAGGCAGAGCCTGTCAACGAATTTGACTTTGACACATTCAACAGGCAGGATTATCTTGAAGCTTCAAAGGAAAAGATATACGCCGAGGACATCTCCCGCGTGCTTTATCCGAATGATGATACAGATGAAGGAAAAAAGCTCCGTCTGAAGCAGCAGTATTTCTTCAGCAGTGCGTCGCTTACAGATATTCTCCGCAAGCACAAGGCTCGTTTCGGCACTCTCGACAGTCTTGCAGATCATATCTCGGTCCAGCTCAATGACACACATCCCGTGATCTCTGTTCCTGAGCTGATACGCCAGCTTGTTGACAACGAGGGCTGGACATTTGAAAAAGCCCTTGATACGGCAAAAAGGGTGTTCAATTATACAAACCACACCGTTATGCAGGAGGCTCTGGAGAAATGGAGTACAGGACTTGTTGAAGAAGTCCTTCCGCGCATATACGAGATCATCATACAGATAAATGAGGAGCTTATCGCTGAAATGTATGCGAATGGCATTGAGAAGGACAAGCTCTCACGCATCAGGATCATCAGGGGAGATCTCATCCACATGGCAGATATGGCGTGCTATGCTTCGGGCCACATCAACGGCGTTGCAGAGATACACACCCGTATACTGCGCGATTCCGTGCTTGCTGACTGGTACAGCATCTATCCTGAGAGGTTCCGGAACGAGACAAACGGTATAACTCAGCGGCGTTGGCTTGCACTTTGCAATACGGAGCTCTCACAGCTCATAACAGAAAAGATAGGCGACGGCTGGATGACCGACCTCAGTCAGCTCCGCAGACTTGCGGAATACGCTGATGATGCATCAGTGCTTGACCGCTTCATAAGCATCAAGCAGACAAAAAAGCAGCAGCTTGCCGACTTCATCAGGGAGCGTGAGGGCATAGACATCAACGAAGAGTTCGTATTTGACATACAGATAAAACGCCTGCACGAATACAAGCGTCAGCTCCTCAATGCATTCTCGATACTGTGGCTGTACTACGGCATCAAGGACGGCAGCATCAGGAACTTCAAGCCCACTGTGTTCATATTCGGAGCGAAGTCTGCACCAGGCTACCGCCGTGCAAAGGCGATAATCAAGTATATCAACGAGGTCGGACGAATTGTTGCCTCAGATACTGATACAAGAGACCTGATAAAGGTGGTTTTCGTCCAGAACTACAACGTTTCGTATGCGGAGAAGCTCGTTGCGGCGGCTGATATTTCAGAGCAGATATCAACTGCGGGAACTGAGGCTTCGGGTACGGGCAACATGAAGCTCATGCTCAACGGCGCGGTCACTCTCGGCACCTATGACGGCGCGAATATCGAAATAGTGCAGGAGGCAGGCGAGGAGAACAACTACATCTTTGGCGCAAGAGTCGAGGAGCTTGCGGGTATCGTCCCTGAATATGACAGCAGGCGCGTGTTTGCTGAGGATAGGATGATAAAACGCGTGGTATCGTCTCTGATAGACGGCACAGTTTCCGACGGCGGAAGCGGCGACTTCCGTGAGCTGTACAGCTCACTGCTTGACGGTGCGAGCTGGCATTCACCCGACCATTATTACCTGCTCGGCGACATCAGGAGCTATATCGAGGCGAAGCTCCGCTGCATAAGCGACTATGCAAACGACAGAACGGCATTTGCCCGTAAGCAGTGGCTGAATATGTGCAGTGCCGGCAAGTTCAGCTCCGACAGAACGATAGCCGATTACGCAGAGAATATATGGGAAATAGAATAAGAATTATCCCGTTACAAACAAAAAGGCATTTCAGGGCTGTTCCTGAAATGCCTTTTATTATTATCTATTGGTCAGTCCGCCGACATAATAGAATGCATAGACTATATCCTCGATAGTCGCTGAGAAGTCGGCAGGGGAGGTGACAAATTCATAGGAACCTATTCTTGCACGTTCGCCGCTGTCCTCGTTGTAGAGGTACGAGCTTACGCTGAAGCTGTCCCCATAGATCCTGAAATATGCAGTGTAGCTTTTCAGTGTGGGAATGGTGAGTACTGATGTTCTTTTGCTTAACACTGTTCCGTCGCAGTAGGTAATGACGTACTCGATAGAGAACCTGCCCTTTGCTGTATCGGGGAAGGGCGTGCAGAACGCCACTCTCTCGTCATTGGTGCTGTCATAGTCAATCATGCTCATCGGAGGTATATCCGAAGGAACGGGAGGTGTTTCAGGAGAAACGACAGTGACCTTGATGTCTGCCTTGACATCGGGATTATCAACGCTATATACGGTGACGGTACATTCTCCGATGCTTCTGCCTGTAATCCAGCCGTATTCATCAACGGAGGCTATATTCGTGTCGGAGCACACCCACATCTCGTCAAGATTGACAGCAGTTGCAGGCAGTATCTTTACATAGGATATCTTTTTTGAGCCAAGCTCGATAGTGAGCTCTGTATCGGTCAGTTCAATTTTTCTTACTCTGTCCTTCGGATAGACATTGACGGTCACATCTGCCGATACTGCGGTATTATCAGCACTTCTTACCGTAATGGTACAGCTTCCTTCGCTGACTGCGGTAATATTGCCGTATTTATCCACTGTTGCGATCTTGGGATCGTTGGAGGTCCATATCTCGTCCTTGTTCTTTGCTGTTTCGGGGAGCATCTTTACGTATGAGATGCCGCGCTCACCGGGGACAAGCTCAACAGTAGTGAGACTGAGCTCTATTGCAGCTACCCTCGTGGGATCGGCAGTCGTTGCTGCAGCCGTGGTGGTTGACGGAACTGTCGTCTGTGCGGTTGTTGATGTCGAAGCCGCAGTAACTGTTGTGGATGATGCTGTGGTTGTCGTCGGAGGCACGGTATCTGTTGTCTCAGGAACAGTCTTTCCTGTTACAGTGATAGCAATAGAAGCCGAAACCTCGGGATTGTTAGCACTGCGGACTGTTACTGTTGCATTTCCGGGGTGTATGGCAGTTATCCAGCCCTCGTTGTCAACACGTATGACATGTTCATCACTGCATGACCATATTTCTTCAAGATCGGTCGCCGAAGCAGGAAGCATGGTAACTCTTGCAGATAACTCTGAGGTGCCCACCTCCATCGTCAGCTCGGAACGGCTGAGACGTATTTCGGTTACTTTTTTCAGATTTGTGACGTTGAGCTTGACAGAAGCCGATATCTCAGGATCAGCCGCACTCTTTACAGTAATGGTGCAGACACCTTCCTTTTTGCCGATCACCCAGCCCTGATCGTCAACAACGGCGATGCTTTCATCGCTGCTTGACCATATCTCACGCTGATCCTTTGCTGTAACAGGGAACATCGTGACCTTGGCTGAGAGAGTGCCTTCTCCGACTTCAACGGAGCTCTCTGTATTGCTGAGCCGTATTTCTGAGACCTTGTTCGGATCAGCCGGGGAAGTGGTCACGGGAGCTTCAGAGGTCGTCACTGCTGAGGAGGCAGTGGTCGCGGAAGCTGTTGCTGTGGTTTTGGAAACTGTTGTCACGGCAGTTGTTATCGTTGTTGCAGAGACCGAAGCGGTTGTTGTCGGGACAGTAACAGCAGTCGTAGGAGCTGCTGTGGTAGTTGCGGAAGCTGTAACAGTAGTCGTCAGAGCCGATACAGCGGTACCCATACCTGTTTCACCCTGTCTCTGATCTGCGAGATATGTCGGAAGATCCTTATCTCCGCCTGTTGAAACATAGGAGTAGTATTTGAGTACATCGGATGCATCTGATGCGTTTATGCGGCCGTCTCCGTTGACATCGGCAGCTTTTGCGCGTGAGCCTGTGAAAGTTCCTTTGCCGGTGGAGAGCCTTGAATATTCGGCAAGAATCTCGGAAGCATCCTTTGAGTCAATGAATCCTTCGCCGCTTGTGTCGCCGAGAATATATTCTGCATCGGCAGCGGAAACGGCACTTGTTCCTGTTGTGAAACAGGATGCAGCTATAGCGAATGCGACTATGGCTGCCGTGATATTCTTTCTTTTCATGTCCAATCCCCTTATCAAGTATTTCGTTGACAAAAAACGTACAGGAAAAATTATACTACTGAAATATGAAAAAAGCAACAGATTTAGCGTAATATATAAATTTTTTTGGTGAAACGCACAAAAAAGCACCCGCTTCACGGGTGCCTTTTTACTTGGAATTATGTGATTTTTGTACGTTTTACGGATACCTTTGAGTTTGTAACTACCCATACGCTGTCGTACTTGCATGAGCATTTTGCGTTCCAGCTGAAGGAATCCGAGTTGATATTGGCGTTCAGCAGGTCAATGTCAACTACAATATCCTCGGGGGTTACCTCTGAAAGTACATCCTCAGGACCGAGGAGAGTTATCTCCATACGCTGGCTCTGTATCTCGTACCTGTACTTGTCGGCATCAGGTTCGTTGCTCGTATTGATGCGGCTCTTGTCGAGGATAAGCGACTTCTGCGAGAAATCAGCATCGTTGAACGTTACCGTTACAGCCTCGATATTGGAGATGTTCTCGTAATCAGTGCCCTCAAGTCTGCTGCTGAGCAGGAATGTTTTGCTGAATCCCTGTTTCAGCTCGTTGAGCGACACCTTTCCGATGTCGAGCTTATCAGGAATTTCGGTCTGACTGTTGTTGCAGGCGAGAATGACTGAATCCGCAGACAGGCTGAATTTGATTATGTCTGTATTGAAGTTTTCGGGAGCATCGATTATCGAGACGAAGAGCTCGACCTCCTTCTGTGTTACAACAGGGACTGTTATATCGAAGTGGCTTTCGCTGAATTTGGTGAAAGCTGACTGGTCGATAAGCGCGTTGTCCTCGGAATAAAGCTGAAGCTCGTCAGCGGAGACGATAGTGGTGCGGTCGAGGCTGAATTCTTTGTTGGAAACGGCATAGCACTTGGATATTTTGTCGAGCTGTGATGACGGACCGGTAATTCGTACGACTGACGGATCACAGGTGATGTCGTTCTGATCGACGGCCTTGCCCTCGACCACGCTGACATTCGGCACCTTTGGAGCCACTTCAAATTCACGGGTGTCCATTTTATCAAAGAGGACAGTTGCCGATGCAGGCTTGATTGACTTGATCTCGTAGTTTATATTGCTTGAGCTTCTTATTTTGATAGTGAGAGTTCTTGTACCCGCACTCGTTACAGAGTCAGCATCGATGTAGGCTTCAAGGTTCTCATTGTTGAGGTTTCCGACCTGAAGCTTGCTGCCAAGCAGCTCGACCGTCACGTCCTCGACATCGGAGGATATGACGCTGAGACCGTTGCTTTCAGCAACAGAGCCGGATATATTGCACGAAAACGGGATGTGCTCTATTGTCTTCTGTGAATCGGGATACTGCGTGAGCGAGATTATGAGCCATACGAATACGGCGATAATAACAGAAAGTATTGCCAGAGAAAGGTTGCTCTGCAAATGTTTTTCACGGAATTCTTTGAGGAAGTTCATTTGTTTTTCCTCCTTCCGAACAATGAGGACAGCAGCTTTTTGCGTTCAGTCAGATCCTCGGTGGAGGCCAAAAGCTCCTTTTCAAGCAATGACTTGAGCATATCACGTGTGAAGTCGCGTGTGAGAACGCCGTTCATTGCAACGGAGATCTGTCCGGTCTCCTCGGATACGACGATAACAACTGCATCTGAGTTTTCGCTCATACCGATTGCGGCACGGTGGCGCGAGCCGAGCTTTTTGTTGATAGCCGCATCGTTCTGCGGTTTGGGAAGAAAGCAGGCTGCGGCAAGTATCATACCGTCGCGCATTATGACAGCTCCATCGTGGAGCGGAGTTTTAGGGTAGAAGATGTTTCCGAAGACCTCCTTGCTCGGAGTGGCGTTCAATATGGTGCCTGTCTCTATCTGCTCGCCGAGACGAGTCTGACGTTCGCAGATAATAAGCGCACCTGTATAGCTTGATGAGAGCTCTGCGCACGCATCGCATATTGCTTCGATGGCGGTCTCCCACTTTTGCTTGACATCACCTGACAGCACACCCAGACCGAGGAGCTGGACACCGAAGCGGGTGCGTCCGAATTTTTCAAGGGCACGTCTGAGCTCGGGCTGGAAAAGGATTATCATTGCGATCAGACCGATGTCGAGTGCATGGCCGAGAATGTATTTCATCACCTTCAGCTCGAAGAAGCTGCTGGCGAAATAGGCTGCCACGAGCAGAAGAATGCCCTTTACGAGCTGACCTGCGCGGGTTTCGCGGATGAGCTTCATCAGAAGGTAGGTTATATAAGCAAGTGCAGCAACGTCAACAATATCTCTCAGCTCTATCGTGCTGATAAGACTGAAGAACGCGTGCTGGATCTCGTTGAATGACGGCACCTTTTCACTCCCTTCCTTTTTCAAATAATAACTGAATATGTACGTCCCTCCGTATAGAAGGGACATCTTCTGCGGACGGGAATGCTCCCTGACCGCAGCGGCACACGCTGCCTATCATATATATTGTACCACAAATTGAGAATATTTCAATAGTTTTTTTGCGATTATCACATATTTTTCACATTTTATTTATCAGCTCGGCAAGTTTTGCTGCATCTTCTTCGCGGCTGAAGTATGACGGCGAGAACCGTACAGCACCGTTTTTCGTGCCAAGAAGGGCGTGTGTGAGTGCAGCACAGTGAAATCCTGCGCGCAGGCAGTAGCCGTACCTGTCAAGCCGTGCTGCGGCTTCTTCCGAGGTCATGCCTTCGATGTTGAATGCCGCGATCGGCACATACTGTGCAGCAGGGGAGCGGTATACCGTAATGCGTCCGTCACCGCGCAGCCTGCTGATGAAGCGGCGGCATATTCTGTCCTCGTGGCGGAAGATATTTCCGATACCCGTCCGCCTGACAAAATCCACGCCTGCTTTCAGTGACATTATGCCGATAACTCCGACCGTGCCGCTTTCAAGGCTCTCGGGAGTGAGGTCGGGCTGGCGCAGGCTCAGCGAATCTGTACCTGTGCCGCCCTGCATAAGCGGAACGACAGGGAATTGCCCGTCTGTGATGAGGAGCCCTGTGCCCGTGATGCCGTACAATCCTTTGTGACCTGCGGTACACAGGATGTTTATCCCGTCCGAAAGCTTTACGTCGATAATTCCGCAAGCCTGTGCGCCGTCAGCGATGAAGCAGATGCCGTGTTCACGGCAGAGCTGTCCGATCTCGCGGAACGGCATTATCTGTCCCGTGACGTTGCCTGCGAGTGTGCAGACTATTGCTTTTGTATCGCTGCGGATAAGGCTGCGGAAGGCAGCGACCGTCTTTTCTGATTCGGGAAACACCTCGGCAACGGACAGCGTTATCCTGCCTTCTTCTGCAAGACGGGCGGCAGGACGTGCCGCGGAATTGTGCTCCATGCTGCTGATGATGAGGTGTCCGCCGCCTGCCATGATGCCTTGTATCGACATATTGAGTGCGGGGGTGCAGTTCATTGCATATATGGTGTTTTCGGGCTTGGCTCTGAAGAACGAGGCAATATCCTCGCGTGCGGAGTAGACTGCCTCAGAGGTAGCTGCTGCGAGTGCGTGACCGCCTCTGCCCGCATTGCCGCCGTATTTGCTCATAGCTTCATCAACAGCCGCCTTTACGCAGTCGGGCTTTGGAAAGGTCGTGGCTGCGTTGTCGAAGTTGATGATCATGCCGAGCCGCCGTTTTCTCTCAGGACATACGGGATACCATACCTTTCAAGCAGTTGTGCTGCGGCACGGCAGTCCGCGAAGATGTGCAGAACATATCCGCACCCCGTACTGCGCCGTTTTATATTGCTCGGTATTCCCTTTGAGCGCAGAAGCCGTTCGGCTTTCTGCGCGTAGGTATATGAGGGCATTTCAAGAATACACTTGTTCATAGTTTCACCCCTGACCATAGGCAGCGATTCCGCTCTTGCGGTACGCCTATTATATGCCGCCGTAATGAGCGGTGTTACTGCTGTTCCGACTCTTTCGGCGCAGAATTGACACTTGCTTGATTATATGATATAATGAATGCGTTGCATTCATTATACAGATTTAGATGCCCTTGCAGATACGCAGATCATAGATCTGCTCCCTGCAGATCGGGCTATTATATCATAACGCTTCGCTTTTATGATATAATGAATGTAGTATTCTGGAAATCATTACATCGCGGTTTAAGTGAGTTGCAAATATTAAATTGCAAATAGAAGGGAATAGAAAAAGTGAAAAGAATTATATTGATTCTGTCTGTGTTGGTAGTAATTGCAGGTGTTGTCGGAGGTATTGTATTCAGAACACAATATGTTTTTCTCGATGATAAAGTCTACAAAAAAGATGTGAAAGAACTGGATTTATACTATAGTGATAATGACGTTGATGAACTGAATAAATGCAGTGAGCTTGAAGAACTCATAATCCGCAGAATAGATGATGAGTTTTTGACAGAAATGAGAACTTTTCAGCATCTTGAACATTTCACAGTTTTTTCCAGCGATATCATTAACGACGGCATGTCAAAAATCAATTCATTTCCAATTCTGAATGATATGTTTATCGCATATTCACACATTGACTTTGGCAAAATGCAAAATGATTCTGTTAAAGAAATATCCCTTTATTTAAGTGAAATTATCAATATCACAGAACTTGCAAATTGCCGTTCATTGACGAATTTGGATTTATTTAGAGTTGTAATGGATAACAAAATCATTGTTACACAAGTAGCAAATACTCTTGATCTGAAATATACTCTAAAAGACAGTTCCGATTTTTCCTGCCTTGACAATATCAGAACATTGAAGATTTCTTGTATTGATATTGAGGATATTTCAGGCTTTATGGAAATGGATTCACTGAAAACTCTAACAGTATCGCAGGGATATATTTCAGAAGAAAATATATCTGCTCTTGAAAATAACGGTATCACTGTAATGATAAAAAACAAGGAAGAATAATTATAAATTACAGTTTG
>JAKSQV010000005.1 GCA_024403935.1 Ruminococcus sp.
GAGCAGGAGTGGGAACTGCCTGAGCTGCCGCATTGATAGCTGCTGAAATATCATCGATTACGGGAGCAGCTTCCTGAACGGGAGCAGGAGTGGGAACTGCCTGAGCTGCCGCATTGATAGCTGCTGAAATATCATCGATTACGGGAGCAGCTTCCTGAACGGGAGCAGGAGTGGGAACTGCCTGAGCTGCCGCATTGATAGCTGCTGAAATATCATCAATTACGGGAGCGGCTTCCTGAACAGGTGCAGGAGCAGCACTCTCAGCGGTTTCGTCAGCCTTCTTTTCAGCGGGAGCAGCAGGCTTGGCAGGAGCTTCATTTGCAGGCTCCGGCTTTGCTTCTTCCGTCTTTACACCAAAGAGCTGATTTGCAATGAGATCCCATTCGCTCATGTTGTCGATTTCCTGTGAAGGCTTTTCATCCTCCTTAACAGGCTCGGGCTGAACGGGAGCTTCATACTTGGGAATGTTTGCCTGTGCAGCTTCAACAGCAGCCGAAATATCATCTATCACGGGAGCAGCCTGCTGAACGGGTTCGGGAGCAATGGCTGAAAGGCTTTCCTCAGCCACATCAATGACGCTTGCGTCATTGTCGTAGATACCTGCGAGCCTTGATGCGGGCTTTTCAGGAGTCTCTATGGAGAACATACTGAGAATATCGTCTGTCTGAGCAGGAGCCGGCTGCGGTTCTGCGGCAGGTGCCTGCTGAACGGGCTTTTCGTTTGCCGGCTGGGGAGCAGGAGCGATATTCGTGTTCATAGCTGCGATAGCAGCGGATATATCGTCGATGACCGGCGGAGCAGCAGGAGCTTCCTGAATCGGCTTCGGCTCTGCCTGTGCCGGTTTTGGCTCTGCCTGTGCCGGAGAAGGAACTGCAAACTGAGCAAGGAAATCATCCTGTGCAGTCTGCTGGGGAGCAGGCTGTGCAACCGGCTCGGGAGCAGGCTCGGGCTCCTCCTGCGGCTTGTTTACAGCGAACTGTGCGAGGAAGTCATCTTCCTTGGCAGGCTTAGGTTCTGCCGTGGGCTTGTTTATAGCAAACTGGGCAAGGCTGTTGTCGATCGCAACGCCTGTGCCGGGAATGGTTGCATTTATCTGAGCAGGCTCCTCAGGGGGGAGAGGAGCGGGCTTCTGAGCAGGCTTCTGAGCGACTCTGGGAGCAGGCGCAGGAGCCTGTTCTCTGGTGATCTTGGCTGTTGTGTTGCCGAGCGGAACTATTCCCTCGTCAACGATGCCCTTTTTAGCTCTGATCTTTTCCTCTTTCAGAAGGAACTTCATTTCCTTCTGGTCGGATTTTATCATATCCTTGGCAATTCGTGTCTTGCATTTTTCACAGGTTATCTCACCGAGATCGGTCATAATGCCGCCTCTGTGGTAGCGAGTAACATTTTCAGACTTCAGAAGATTGATACCGCAGCCGGTTTTCTTTTCGTTAGAAGTGCCGTGTACCTCATCATTGAAGGAAGTCGTTACGAGCCTAATATTCATAACATTCTCCAATCCTGCGATGACCGCAGCTCCGCTTTACGGCAGCGAGCAGCCGATTTCTTTGACCGAACGATCGGTCCCCCAAACGCTTCGGCCATAGGGGTGACAGCCGGCTGGATAAGAAAGAGTGTCAGACCGTCACAGGACACAAAGCGATACCATTACACGTATATTATACCCGATACGACAAAAAAAATCAACAGTTTCTTCAAAAATTAACGGAGAAATTATACCAAAAATTAATTTTTCGGCGGAAATAACAAATTGTTATTGATTTTTTCGTCAAAAACTTCCGTTTAGGTTATGAAAAAATGAGAAATGTATACATTTTGACGGGAACTCCATAATCTTTTACTGCTAAAAGGTTTTATCAGATTCATATTTATTGCCTGATTTGAAAATTATATGTGAAAATTTACGAAATGCCGCCAAAGCTATTGCAGTATCGTTTTGTTTGTAGTATAATTAACAGTGTGTTTATTAATGGCGGAGACTGTATCTGCCGCACAGAGATGTATCCGAGGAGGTTGACAATGAAGCTCATTTCGGTGGTTGTGCCATGTTACAACGAGCAGGAGGTTCTTCCGATGTTCTACGACGAGATAATCAAGGTCTCGGACGGTATGATGAAGGAGCACCCCGATACAGAATTTGAATTCCTTTTCATAAATGACGGCTCAAAGGACCGTACACTTGAAATATTCAGGGAACTTGCCGACAAGGACAAGCGCGTGAGATATATTTCCTTTTCGAGAAACTTCGGAAAGGAAGCAGGCATTTATGCAGGTCTCAGCAATTCAAAGGGAGATTTCGTCGTCGTTATGGACGCCGACCTCCAGCATCCGCCGGCATTCCTGCCCGAGATGTACAACTACGTCAAGGACGGCGAGTTTGACTGCGCGACCACACGCCGCGTCAGCAGAACGGGCGAATCCAAGGTGCGTTCGTTCTTTGCAAGAATGTTTTATAAAATAATGAATAAGATATCCCAGACCGAGATAGTGGACGGCGCGCAGGATTTTCGCTTCATGACACGGCAGATGGTCGATGCCGTGCTTGCAATGTCCGAGTACAACCGCTTCTCGAAGGGCATATTCAGCTGGGTAGGCTTCCGTGTGAAGTATATGCCTTATGAGAACGTTGAGCGTCCCGCAGGCACTACCTCATGGTCGTTCTGGGGACTTTTCAGATACTCTCTTGAGGGAATAATGGCGTTCTCGACTGCGCCGCTCTCATTTTCGATATTTATTGCGATATTCGGTGCCGTACTGTCCGTGCTGTGCCTTATCGCAGGCATCATCACAATGTTTTTCCAGCAGGCTCTCGGAGCGGCACTGCTCGTTATCGGAGCGCTTCTCTTCGTCGGAGCAGTACAGCTCGGCTGTACAGGCATACTCGGTATGTATCTCGGCAAGACCTATATGGAGGTCAAGAACCGTCCTGTCTATCTGACGGGCGAGACCGATGAGATGTACCGTGAACGCAAGAAGGATGCAGGGAAATAAGCTTTTGCCCTTTCGGGAGGTGAGCGTTCTTGAATAAACAGACGCGGCTGGTGGTATCGTTTCTGTTCATTGTCGTGATAATCCTTGCGGCAGCGATAACGCATTTCTACTTCAGCGATCCCGGTGAAACGGCAAAGAAGAACACCCAGACGGAGATCGTCCGCAGGCTCGACTCCGACGGAAGCGGCAACTGTGTTTTTATTGACGGCACAGGAAGATACGGTGTCGCCGATCCCGAAAACAGGATACTGATCGCTTCGGAATGGACCGACCTCAGATATGCCTCTGCTGACAAGTACATAGCAGCACGCGGCATCGGGAACAACAGGCGGTTCGGCTGCGTTGACCTTGACGGCAATATTGTTGTTCCGCTGATATACGACAGGATAGAGAGTATCTCAGTCGGCAGCGGAAAATACTATTCGGCAGTGAGCAGTTCCGACGGCAGATGCGTCCTGTACACAAGAGATTTTGAGCCGTGCTTCCGCAGAACATGGAGCTCCTGCATGGTGCAGGGAAGCGACCTTATTCTTGCTGACGGCGGCGGAACATATACGTTCTCTCAGAGCAGCGACGGGCTTCTCTTTACGCGTGCCGTGTATGACGGCGAAGCGTCAGGCTGTCCGTACAGCGTTGAGATCAACAGCAGAGTGCTGCTCTCAAAGCTGACAGCTTCCATGATAGAGGATATGACGAAAACAACGGAAAAATACATCGAATATGCATACAGCGGCGATGATGAGCTGCTGTCCTCGGTCGCAAACGGGAGCCGTGCGGATTTTGCCGTGCTGTTTCCCGATGAGAGCAGGGTGCTCTCAAAGCGTCTGACCGGCATTTCGGATGTACATATATATTCGGTAAGAAGCAGCGGCGGTGTGCCGTGCTACGAGGTAACTTTCAGGGCGGATACGGAGATCGCCTACACCGATGAAGACGGCGGGCGCGGGACTCTGCGCGGCAAATACAAGGCGGCTGTGAGCTTCAGCGGAGGCTCGGAGAACGACCTTCGTGCCGTATCGGGCGGCTTTGACAAGAAAGCTCCCGACTATCCCGAACCCGAAAAAGAAGAAGACAATGCCTCCGCGGATGATACGGAGAAAAATAAAGCCGCATAACGGCAGAATGGAGAATAGAAAATGTCAAAGAAGGTTGCAGTTATCATGGGAAGCGACAGCGATTTCCCTGTTGTAAAGTCAGCTCTTACCGAGCTGAAAAAATACGGCGTTGAGTTTGAGTGCCGCGTAATGAGCGCACACAGAACTCCTGCGGAGGCGTGTGAATTTGCCTCAAACGCAAGAGCCAACGGCTTCGGAGCAATAATATGTGCGGCAGGTATGGCGGCGCATCTTGCAGGTGTTGTCGCAGGCCACACAACACTTCCGGTTAGCGGTAGCCCGATGAAGTCAAAGGCGCTTGAGGGAGTTGATGCTCTCCTCGCAACAGTAATGATGCCGCCCGGAGGTCCCGTGGCAACAGTGGGCATCGACAGCGCAAAGAATGCAGCAGTTCTCGCAGTTCAGATGCTTGCAGTATCCGATGATGAGCTTGCTGAAAAGCTTGCTGCCGAGAAGAAGGCAATGGCTGACGGCGTTATCGCAAAGGATAAGGCACTTCAGGAGCAGATAGCTGCTCTCTGATGACGATTTGCAGTCCTGTCCGCATGGAAGCGGACTTACATATATTATTATATATAATTCTCAAGGAGGAATTCTGAAATGGAAAACATTGTAAAAAAGGAACAGCTCTATGAGGGCAAGGCAAAGAAAGTCTATGCAACAAACGATCCTGACCTTGTGATCGTTGATTACAAGGACGATGCAACAGCTTTCAACGGCGAAAAGAAGGGCACGATCTCAGGCAAGGGCGTTATCAACAACAGGATGACAAACTTCATGTTCAAGATGCTCGAAAAGGAAGGCGTTCCCACCCATCTCGTAGAGGAGATAAGCGACCGCGAGACAATCGTTAAAAAGGTATCCATCGTTCCCCTTGAGGTAATCATCAGAAACGTAGCCGCAGGCAGCTTCTCAAAGAGAATGGGCGTTGAGGAAGGCAAGCAGCTCCTCTGCCCGATACTTGAATTCAGCTACAAGAACGACGATCTCGGCGATCCCTTCATCAACGACTACTATGCACTTGCACTCGGTATCGCAACACAGGAGGATATCGACACTATTGCAAAGTACGCATTCAAGGTAAATGAATTCATGGTCAAGTTCTTCAAGGGACTCAATATCGACCTC
Organism: Ruminococcus sp.; assembly: GCA_024403935.1. Classification (GTDB taxonomy): domain Bacteria; phylum Bacillota; class Clostridia; order Oscillospirales; family Ruminococcaceae; genus Ruminococcus. The sequence goes on from JAKSQV010000005.1 coordinate 5,235, forward strand.
ATCGACTTCAAGATAGAGTTCGGTAAGACATCTGACGGCACTATCATCCTTGCAGACGAGATCTCTCCCGATACCTGCCGCTTCTGGGATTCAACAACTCATGAGAAGCTCGATAAGGATCGCTTCCGCAGAGATATGGGCGGAGTTGAAGAGGCTTATCAGGAGATCATGAAGAGACTTATGGGAGAATAAGTTATGGGCGGTTTTTTCGGTGCAGCCTCCAAAAATGACTGCATTACCGATGTTTTTTTCGGTACGGATTATCACTCTCATCTCGGCACACGCCGCGGAGGTATGACATCATATTCCGAAGACAAGGGCTTTCAGAGAAACATCCACAGTATTGAGAATTCACCGTTCAGAACCAAATTTGAAGATGACGTTGTAAATATGAGAGGAAGGCTCTGTATCGGCTGTATCAGTGATACAGACCCTCAGCCTATCCTTGTCCGTTCAAAAATGGGCTTGTATGCTGTCTGCTCGGTCGGAATAATCCGCAACGCCGATGCGCTCGTGGAGGAGCTGCTTGAGAGCGGCTGTGCCAACTTTGAGGCAATGTCGAGCGGAAGCATCAACTCGGGCGACCTCATCGGAGCACTTATCGCACAGCGCGGCAATTTCGTTGAAGGCATACGCTACGCACAGGACAAGATAGACGGCACAATGTCGCTTATCATACTTACAAAACACAGCATCATAGCGGCACGCGACAAGTACGGCAGACTGCCTATCGTCGTGGGCAAACGCTGGGACGGCTTCTGCCTCTCGACAGAGAGCTTTGCCTTCCAGAAGCTCGGTTACGAAACATACAAGGAGCTTCAGCCCGGTGAGATAATCAGCATGACAGCCGACGGAGTCGAAGTCATGGCAGAGGGTGACCCCTCAAATATGAAGGTGTGCACATTCCTGTGGACATATTACGGCTATCCGACAGCCTGCTATGAGGGCATCAACGTTGAGGTCATGCGTACCCGCAACGGCGAGATAATGGCAGAGAACGACATTGCCGCAGGAAAGCTCCCTGATGTTGATTATGTGTGCGGAGTCCCCGATTCGGGCACACCTCACGCCATCGGCTATGCAAACAGGAGCGGTATACCGTTTGCACGTCCGTTCATCAAGTATACTCCGACATGGCCGCGAAGCTTCATGCCGACAAATCAGAGCATGAGAAACGTGGTCGCAAAAATGAAGCTCATACCCGTTCACGAGCTTATCGAGGGCAAGAAGCTCCTCTTCGTGGACGACAGTATAGTACGCGGCACGCAGATGCGCGAGACAGTGGAGTTCCTTTACGCAAACGGTGCAAAGGAAGTTCACATGCGTTCAGCCTGTCCGCCTATCATGTACGGATGCAAGTATCTGAACTTCTCACGCAGCCACTCAGAGCTTGAGCTTATCGCCCGTCAGATAATCGACGAATTCGAGGGTGAAGAGGGCGTGAAGTATATCAGCGAGTACAGCGATACCAACACCGAACGCGGCAAGCGTATGCGTGACGAGATATGCCGCCGTCTGAAGCTCACATCGCTGGAATTCCAGTCGCTGAGCGGCAAAGTGAAGGCAGTCGGACTTCCCGAGTGCAACCTCTGCACCTACTGCTGGAGCGGAAAAGAATAATAGCAGCACCGCACGCTCTTTGTGCGGTGCTGACCAAACCGAAACCTATTATGACAACGGAGGGAATCACTATGAACAACAGTTTTTCCGAAAGCTACAAGAAGGCAGGCGTTGACGTGACCGCAGGCTACAGGTCCGTAGAGCTGATGAAGCAGTACATCGGACGCACCATGGTGCCGGGAGTACTGTCGGGCATCGGCGGCTTCGGCGGTCTGTTCGAGCTTGACCTCACAGGCATAAACAAGCCCGTTCTCGTTTCGGGAACCGACGGCGTTGGCACAAAGATAAAACGCGCGTTCCTCATGGACAAGCACGACACGGTCGGTATCGACTGCGTCGCCATGTGCGTGAACGACATTATCTGCTGCGGCGCGAAACCGCTCTTCTTCCTTGATTATATCGCCTGCGGAAAGAACGTTCCCGAAAAGATAGCTGATATAGTATCGGGCGTTGCAGAGGGCTGTGTGCAGGCACAGTGCGCTCTCATCGGCGGCGAGACAGCCGAGCATCCCGGCCTTATGCCCGAGGACGAGTACGATCTTGCAGGCTTCTCGGTAGGAGTCGTTGACAAGGACAAGATACTCAAGCCCGAGACTCAGAAGGCAGGAGACATTCTTATCGCAATAAAGTCGAGCGGCGTTCACTCAAACGGCTTCTCACTGGTAAGAAGCGTGTTCGACGTAAACGAGGAGAAGCTGAATATGCACTTCGATGACCTCGGAGCAACACTCGGCGAGACTCTCCTTACACCTACAAGAATATATGTAAAAGCAGTAATGAGCCTTCTTGATGCAGTGAATGTGAAGTCGATATCTCACATCACAGGCGGCGGCTTCTATGAGAACATACCGCGTTCACTTCCCGCAAACCTTGCAGCAAAGATCGAGCGCAACGCAGTACAGGTGCTCCCGATATTCGACCTCATCAAACGCTGCGGCGACATTCCCGAGCGTGATATGTTCAACACGTTCAATATGGGTGTCGGCATGACAGTATGCGTTGACAAGAACGATGCAGACAAGGCTGTTGCAGCAATAAAGGCAGCAGGCGAGGACGCATATATCCTCGGCGAGCTTACCGAATCCGAAGAGGGCGTAATCATCTGCTGATAACAAAGGCAAAACACAGAGCATAATTCAGGAAACAGCCTGTATGGCTGTTTCCTGATCCATTTCCGTTGTTCCACAGCGTTACAGAAACGCAGAGAAGTCTCTGCGGGGTGATATTATGAAAAAGCTCATTGTATCTGCTGCGGCTGCGGCAGTGATATTTGCAGCATCAGCCGTTCCTGCCTTTTCGGCAGAGAAGATCCCGATGGACTACTGCTCCGACGGGCGTATTGATGCCTTTGACATTGCGGCTGCCCGCAAAGCAGGAGCATCGGCGGAGGAGCTGAAGGTTGTCTCCGATTTTGTGCTTGGCAGGAACTCCGCTGCGGATGACTATGACACTGAGTACACGCTCGATGAGAGCTGTATCCTCGAACCGAAGGGCACCGTCCATACGGGCGAGGGCACCTTCTACGGCGGCGGATACGAAGGCGGTCACGCCATGCTCGATCCGGTATCGCGTGATTACTGGATAGTCGCAATGAATCATTCCGACTACAACAGTGCACAGCTTGCAGGTGCATATCTTGAGGTCACAGGTGAGCTCGGGACGATAAATATGCTTGTCACTGACGAGCTGCCCGAGGGCAAAAAAGGCGACCTTGACCTATACACTGACGCATTTCCGCTGATAGCTCCGGTCGAAAAGGGCAGAGTTCCGGTAAGCTGGAAGATCGTGCCTCTTGATTCTGCCGGAAATGCTCCCGTGTGCTATAAGTACAAGGAGGGCACAACGCAGTTCTGGTGCGGTGTGCAGGTCCGCAACCACCGCTATCCGATAACAAGGCTGGAGTATCTGAAGGACGGTGTCTGGACGGAGATAGAACGCCGCCCGTACAATTACTTTGAATCGCGTGAAATGGGCAGCGGTCCCTTTACGTTCAGGATCACGGACATCTACGGACAGGTCGTGATCGACAGGGATATACCGCTTTCCACTGATGATACGGAAATAATACAGGGACACGTTCAGTTCCCGGAATAAGAGGTGTCTGCAATGAAAGTCGGAATAGCTGATTGCATCTGGGCTGCCCTTTCATTTATCGCGGTCGGAGTGACGTTCCATTACGGCTGTCTGCCATTCGGACTGCTTATGATATATGTGTTCATGGTACTGCTTTTTCTTTGGCACATTTCGTCAGTCCGCAGCCGACAGAGACGTACCGTGGCTGCTTTCGGAACGATCACCGATTATCACGAGGCGACCGGGGTGCGGAAGCACTACTATCCGGTGGTGGAGTACGAGACCGAGGACGGCAGGGCTGTGAGCTCGGTATATACGGTCGCAGACAGGATCATGAGGTATGAGATCGGCACGCAGGAAATGATATGCTACGATCCCGATGATCCCGTTTTCTTCTATTTTGCAAACAGAGAAAACGACATGGTGAAGGACTATTACAGATTCATCATCTTCGGCAGCATTCCCGCGCTGTTTGTGCTTATGATGGTTCTGTTCAGCTGACAGGAGGAGATACTGATGAAAAATATAGTTGTTCTCGTTTCGGGAGGCGGAACGAATCTTCAGGCACTTATAGATGCAGAAAAGTCGGGTATTATAAAGAACGGCAGGATAACCTGCGTAATAGCCTCCAAGGAAGGCGTGTACGCTCTTGAAAGGGCAGCGCAGAACGGCATAAAAAGCCGTGTTATCCCTCGTAAGGAGTACGCTGATATAGCTTCCTATACAAAGGCTGTCACCGATGCGTTCATTGAAGAAAAGGCTGACCTGGTAGTATACGCAGGATTTATGACCATACTCGACGAGCAGGTGGTAAAGGCATTCCCCTACAAGATGATGAACGTTCACCCTGCGCTTATCCCAAGCTTCTGCGGAAAGGGCTTCTACGGCCTCCATGTGCATGAGGCTGCTCTTGCGGCAGGAGTAAAGCTTTCGGGCGCAACAGTACACTTCGTTACCGAGGAGTGCGACGGCGGACCGATAATAATACAGAAGGCTGTCCCCGTAGAAAACGGCGATACCCCTGAGACTTTGCAGAAACGTATCATGGAGCAGGCTGAGTGGAAGATACTTCCCGAGGCTGTATCCCTGTTCTGTCAGGACAGGATAGAGATCGCCGACGGCAAAGCGTTTGTGAAATGAGCATAGCAGAAATAAAGGAGAAACAGCTTATCCAGAAGCTGTTTCTGTGGTTCTGGATGTATGCCGTATTCGGCTGGTGCTATGAAGTCTTTCTTGAGGTGGTAGTGTACCGATGGGGCTTCCACAACAGGGGAGAGATGTTCGGCCCGTACTGCCCTATCTACGGTGTTGGAGCACTGCTGTTCCTGCTGTGCTTCGGCAGATTCAAAAAGAAGAAATACAGCGTGACGATAAACATGCTCGTCAAACCGCTTGTGATATTTCTCGGCTGTATGCTTGTTGCGACGACTGTTGAGCTGATCGCCTCATACATACTTGAATACACCAAGGGCTCATGGCCGTGGCAGACCTACGCGAAGTACAAGTACAACTACGAGGCGCGTATCGCACTCAGCACCTCCGTTCGCTTCGGACTCGGCGGACTGCTGTTCATGTATGTGGTACAGCCGTTCTTTGAGTGGCTGCTCTCCAAACCGGGCAGAAAGACTATCAATATCATTGCGATCATTGTTCTTGTGATAGTCGTCACGGACTTCATCGTGACAAAGACTACGGGCTATACGCCGAAGCTGGCGCAGGATGCACTGTTTTACCCGGCTTTGCACAGTATCGCTGTCTGAAAAGTAATATCTGCGGCAGATGCCTGCGTGACAGCGAATGTCCGCAGCATAAAAGAAGCCGCCATAAATATCAATCAATAATATCCGAAAGGAGCATATCAATATGAAAAAGCTTGATCTTGCAAACGAGCTCAGTTCAAACGCATATCCCGGAAGAGGCATCGTCATCGGCAAGTCTGCAGACGGAAAGTACGCTGTTACAGCATACTTCATCATGGGAAGAAGCGAAAACAGCCGCAACCGCGTATTTATCGAGGAGGGCAGAGGAATCCGCACAGAGGCGTTCGATCCCTCTAAGCTGACAGATCCGCATCTCATCATCTACGCACCTGTAAGAGTGCTCGGCAATAAGCTCATCGTCACAAACGGCGACCAGACTGACACGATCTACGAGCTCATGGACAAGCAGCAGACCTTTGAGCAGTCGCTCCGCACAAGAGAATTTGAGGACGATGCTCCGAACTATACGCCCCGTATCTCAGGCATTCTCCACTTTGAGGGGGGCGGCTTCAACTACGCTATGTCAATCTTAAAGAGTGCAAACGGAAACCCTGATTCATGTCAGAGATACACATTCTCATACAGCAACCCTGTAAACGGCGAGGGACGTTTCATCCACACATACATGGGTGACGGAAATCCGCTTCCGAGCTTTGAGGGTGAGCCTAAGCTTGTAGGCATCTCAGGCAGCATTGACGAGTTCACAGACATGGTATGGACAAACCTCAACGAGGATAACAAGGTATCACTCTTTGTCCGCTATGTAAATCTCGAAAACGGAGAAGTTGAAACAAGAATCGTAAACAAGAACAAGTAAGCATAAGAGGTAGTAAAGAATTATGGAATCGAAGTTCTATGAATATGTTGAGATAGAGCTTGAGAATCACAAGGCAACGACTTCCGAGCTCAGCGGACATCATGAGATAATCGAGGAATACACCGAAAAGGGCTATACATTCTGCGGCAGTATCCCGACACTTTACGGTCCGAGCGGAAAAGTGCTGAAGATAGAGCTTATTTTCAAGAAGTAAGGTATAGGCACGGATAGTACAGATGCAAAAAGAAAGCATAACGAAAAAGCATAAATAAGGAGGACATTATCATGTCAAACGAAATGGCGGAGAGCCTACGCCGGCAATTTCTGCATTTCGTTCGGCAGGTGTCCCGAAACAGTAAGTATAATACGAAAAAGCATTAATAAGGAGGACATAATCATGTCAAACGAAATGCAGTTAAAGTACGGCTGTAACCCTAATCAGAAGCCGTCAAGAGTATACATGGCAGACGGCAGCGAGCTTCCTATCGAGGTTCTCTGCGGCAAGCCCGGATACATAAATCTTCTTGACGCTTTCAACGGCTGGCAGCTCGTTAAGGAGCTTAAAAAGGCAACAGGTGTATGCGCAGCTACCTCATTCAAGCACGTTTCACCGGCAGGTGCCGCTATCGGCAGACCGCTCAGCGACGACCTCAAGAAGATATACTGGGTAGACGACCTCGGTGAGCTTTCACCTCTCGCAAGCGCATACGCAAGAGCAAGAGGTGCTGACAGAATGTCATCATACGGCGACTTCATCGCTCTTTCAGATAAAGTTGATGTCTGCACAGCAAAGATGATACAGCGTGAGGTTTCTGACGGCGTTATTGCTCCCGATTATGACGAAGAAGCTCTCGAAATCTTAAAGTCAAAGAGAAAGGGTACATACTGCATTCTCAAAATTGACGAGGCATACACTCCTGCCCCCATTGAGACAAAGCAGGTTTACGGTGTTTCCTTTGAGCAGGGCAGAAACGAGCTTGACATCAACAAGGAGCTCCTCGCAAACGTTGTTACAGACAACAAGGAGATACCTGCCGACAAGCTTGATGACCTTATGATATCTCTCATCACACTCAAATACACACAGTCCAACTCGGTATGCTACGTCAAGGACGGACAGGCTATCGGTATCGGAGCAGGACAGCAGTCAAGAATCCACTGCACACGTCTTGCAGGTCAGAAGGCTGACAACTGGTGGCTGAGACAGTCCCCGAAGGTAATGGGACTTCAGTTCATCGACGGTATCCGCCGTGCTGACCGCGACAACGCTATCGACGTTTACATCGGCGACGAGTACGAGGACGTTCTTGCAGAGGGTACATGGCAGAATATCTTTAAGGTAAAGCCCGAGGTATTCACAAGAGAAGAAAAGAAGGCATGGCTTGCAAAGAATACAGGCGTATGTCTCGGCTCCGATGCATTCTTCCCGTTCGGAGACAACATCGAGCGTGCAAAGAAGTCAGGCGTTGAGTACATTGCAGAGCCGGGCGGTTCTATCCGTGACGACAACGTTATCGAGACCTGCAACAAGTACAACATCGCAATGGCATTCACAGGCATCAGACTTTTCCACCACTGATACAAATGATACAAAGCTCCCGAAGGCAGCACTTCGGGAGTTTTTTTGGTCAGCGCAATGCGGCGGGGTTCCGGCGGGAGCTGCTGTGGCAGAGCCGCCGTAAAAATTTCAAGCCAAAAAATCCCGCCAGCTATTGCAAGTTGCGGAAAGCTGTGCTATAATGAATATGTGTGCATTTTTGCACGGCATACAACGTTGAGATAAGGGGTGCGCATCATGGTAACATCAGAGAACCATATCGGCAAAATAACCGTTACACAGCAGTATCTTACCGAGCTTATCCGCCACGCTGTCTGCGACTGCTTCGGAGTTGCCGACGTGTGCAGCGTCAATACGTTCCGTTCGGCGGTATCATCGCTGACAGGAGGACGCCTGTTCAAGCGCAAGGGAGTGCTTGTGCGCACTGACAACAGCGGCGGACTTATTATCGACCTTCATATCAAGGTCACATACGGCACAAATATTGCCGCTGCCGTGAACAGTATAACTCACAAGGTAACATTTACGATAGAGGAATCAGCAGGTGTCAGCGTCAGCAAGGTGAATGTTTACGTTGACGATATGAACTGCTGAGCGATTGGGAGGAAATAGAACGTGATAAACGGTGCTTTATTCAGAGACGCTGTTATTTCTGCCGCGATAACCCTGAACAACAGAAAGCGTGAAGTCGATGAACTGAATGTATATCCGGTGCCCGACGGTGATACGGGAACGAATATGTCAATGACCATCGGCAACGCAGTCGAGGAGCTCAGAAGGTTTCCTGACAGTGTCAGCGTGTCAGACGTGGCATCAGCGGCGGCTTCGGCTCTGCTGAGAGGAGCGCGGGGCAACTCGGGCGTTATCCTGTCACTGATATTCCGCGGAATATCAAAGGGACTTGCAGGACTCAGCGAGGCAGGCTGTGAGGACTTTGCAAGGGCATTGGAGCTTGGCGTACAGGCTGCATACAAGGCAGTAATGAAGCCTGTCGAGGGCACTATCCTCACCGTATCGAGAGCAGCTGCGGAAAAGGCAAAGGAGAGCTCCATCTCAAACAGCAGCGACATCATCTTTTGGGCAGATATATGCGAAGAGGCAGAGGCTGTGCTTGCAAAGACCACGGATATGCTTCCTCAGCTCAAGAAGGCAGGCGTTGTGGACGCAGGCGGAATGGGCTTTACAATAATCATCAGGGCAATGTACGATGTGTTCAACGGCGGAAGCATAGCTGTTCCGAACGAGACACCGGAAGCCGATGAAAAATCGGTCGAGGCGTTCAGGACGGCTGTCAGCCAGTACGATGACGATATAACGTTTACCTACTGCACGGAGTATATGCTTGAAAAGAATGCGGACTGTCCCGATCCGTTCATGCTGAGAGCTTACCTCGAAACCATAGGCGACTGCGTTGTGGTCGTTGATGACGAGAAGATAATCAAGGTACACGTTCATACCGATAATCCGGGACTTGCGATACAGAAGGCACTCGAATTCGGCTGCTTCATAAACGATCCCAAGCCGAAGATAGAGAATATGCGTATCCAGCACAGCAACAAGGTCAAGGAGACGGAACAGCTCGAAGCAGGCTTTGCGCCCGCAGTTCCCGAAAAGGAATTCGGCTTTGTCGCAGTTGCGGCAGGTCACGGCATAGAAACGCTATTCACCGACCTCGGAGCAGATTTCGTCGTTCGCGGCGGACAGACAATGAATCCGTCCACTGATGATATTCTCCGCGCAATACTTGCAACTCCTGCAAAGACGGTGTTCGTGCTTCCGAATAACAAGAACATCATCATGGCAGCAGAGCAGGCTGTAAAGCTCACTGACAAGAGCGTGTGCGTGCTCCAGACAAGGACGATACCGCAGGGAATATCAGCAATGATGGCATTTGATGAAGGTGTCGGACTTGCTGAGAACAGGATAAACATGACAAAGGCGTTCGAGAAGGTTCAGACAGGTCTTGTCACCTACGCCGCAAGAGATTCCGAGTTTGAGGGACACTCTATCAGAGAGGGCGAGATACTTGCGCTCGACAACGGCAAGCTCGCATTTACGGAAAAGGACATCAGCAAGGCAGCGGTAAAGCTCACGAAGAAGCTCTGCAAGAGCGGTGCAAGCTATGTAACAGTGATATACGGCTCTGATGTTACCGAGGAGAATGCAGAGCAGCTCCAGCAGCTTCTCCAGTCGAAGCTCAGTGACAAGATAGAGGTAATGCTCGTCAACGGCGGACAGCCTGTGTATTACTATATCATTTCAGTGGAATAAAAAACGAAGAATGTGTTCGGAGCTTGCGAGACGTGAACGTCAGCAGCACCGACACTTTGAACCAGAATAATACAAAAAGGGAACACCGGATCAGGTGTTCCCTTTTTTGATATACAGCTCTGCGGAACGTCAGACCGTATCAACAATGATAAGTGCCGCGTCCGAGTCACGCAGCGCGATAACGGCTCCCTTGACGAAATATGCCGCAGGATCGCCGAAAATGCTTCTTTGCAGGCATAACACGCGCGCGCCGCTCACAAAGCCGAGCTCGCCGAGCCGACGCCGCATATCACCGCGGCTTTCAAGCCTGCTGACCGTGCAGGCGTCTCCCTCGCGCAGGGAGCTGAGTGCAGTCTGTGCGATAGGGCACATCTCCTTGTCAGAAATTCAGGGCACAGGACAGGCGTGCCGCCTTCCGCGCCCCATATCATTGTATTCACATAAGCGGATAATGCTACTCAGAGATGAACTTGTCGCTGTACATGCCTATCTCCGTAATGATACCGCTGCGGCTGCCTGCTATCCGTACAGATGTAATATCCTTGGACGTGCCGCCGAGCACAGCGGTATCAAAGAGGTCCTCGCCGCGGTAGCCGCTGTATGTGAAGAACGAGTTCTTCCAGCCGCGCATTGCCATTTTGTTGCGGAATTCAAGTGCCTTCTGCGGCTCGTAGAGGAATCGCCTGTCAAGCTCAAAGTAGCGGCTGCGGCGGATATAGTTGTAATATGCATCAGGCTCGGTGAGCGTGTAGCTGCCGTGCTGCTGCTGCATATCCTCCATACTCCAGAAGTAGACAAGGCTGCGTGTATCGCGCTCCGAGCCCTGCGAGAGAATGTCCTCCGCCGAATAGTCGAACGAATCCGCCGAGCTGTCGCGGTTGACCATTACGCAGTTTGTGCCGCGGATATACGGGTGCTTCCCGTAGACCTTGAACGCGATATTGACTATGCCGTCCCACTGCGTTGAGCCGTTGGCAACATAGATATAGCTTTCGGTATCGCAGTCCTCGTGCGTGACATAGGGGAGCTGCATATAGCTGTCCATGAGGTCGTTAAGCGACATATTGGTGTACAGTCCGGGAGCAAGCTGATTCTGGAGATACTGTGAGGTAAATCCGCGTGAGGTGATTACACCGCGTCGGAAGCCGCCTGACTCGGTGATGCGGAAGGTGTCAATATATCCCTGATGGATCAGAAAGCCGTTAACTGTGAACCACGCCATCTGTGCTGTTTCGGGGACGGCGGTATGAGCTTCAAATTCAGCGGTGAGCCGCGTGAAAGGCGTATATGCGTCCTTGCTGAACGTGAATGAGAGCACCCTGAAAACGACATCGCTTGCGTTCGGTGATTTTATCGTAAGTGTGGCTGTCATGGCATATCCTCCACATCCTCGGCAGGCTCGGGTGCCGCAAGTGTCAGCGTCACATAGAGCATATCGTCGCCCCTGTCCTCGGCGGAGTAGCCCTGAACAGTGCAGTTCGGGAAGCGCACTCCGCGATACACGACGGTATTGCCGCCCGAGCCGTTCATATTGTCTATCTCGGTCAGCACAGAAAGCTCGCTGTCTCCGCAGTATATCCTGCCTGAGAGAGTGAGCTTTGAAGCTCTGACGCATTGGTTGGTGATGACTGTGTCGCCGATGACGGAAGGCTGCTCGGAGATCACAGTCGATGCCGATGCACGGAAGCTCTCACAGTAGAGTGTGAGCTGACCTATCGTTACGGGTACAGCCTCGCGGCTGCAAACTTCACTGCCCATTTTCGTCCCTCTCTATCCTTCGTATTCCGCTGACAGATACTCCCACCGTGAGCACGAGCCGTTTCAGATTACTGTCGTGCTTCATGTTGTATCTGCTGATATGAGTCGTCAGACCTGCAAGACTGTCAACGGCAGGCATCACATAAAGCTCAAAATGCCGGAGGAGCAGCCGCATAGTCTGCGATTCGGGAGCGTACACATTGATCTCGACCTCCGCATTGAACGGCATAAACACGGTATACTGCGAATAAACGGGCGAAGAAGCTTCAAAGCTCTTTATGCCGAGGACTGTGAAGAATCTGCCCTTTTCGCGCACGGGAAGTGCATCGAAGGCGAGATAAACGTTTTCATTTCCTGCATCGTTGAGAGCTTCCTTGAACAGGTCAAGAAGATCGCGCATACTATTCCTCCTTTGGCGGTATCGTCCCGAAGACGAATGTGCTTGTATTAATCAGATCGCCGCACATCTGCACATATTCGCGCATGAGTGCTGCCGCCCCTGTGAGAGCCGTTCTTGCTCCGCCGCTGTTCATCTGTCCGACGTATTCGTATTCGCTTCTGCCTGAGGAGAGCTTTATCTCCTGTGTGCGGTAGTTTGCGACAGATGCCGCAAGAAATTCGAGACGGGGATCCGTGTCGTCGGCATCGGGGAGGAGCATATTCGCAACCTCATTTATTGCCATTGATATGACGGGAGCCCATTCGGAATCCGCGGTCTCGCCTGAGAATAGCTCAAAAAGGGCTTTGACGTTGTTGATGTTGATACCCATTGCAGCCTCCTTACAGCTTGAAAGAGGAAGCGGTCTCAGACTCAGGCTCAGTCGAGAGCTGCACCTCCGTTACGGCGTGTCCTGCACGCTTTTCGTATGCCTTTTTCAGACCGTTGAGCTGTACCTCGTTCATGCCGTGAGCAGCAAGCTCTGCCGCGAATGCCGCCTTTCTTCCGCCCGAGATGAACGCGAGCCTGCGTATCTCACAGCGGAGGAGCCGTTCGTTTTCGGCAGCAGCACTGACGGCCGGCGACTTGTCCGCGCTCTCATCGGTGAACCGCTTTGTCACGCCTGCATTTACCTGAGCAGGAACGGCAACAAAGCTCCATTCGTATGCATCGGTTATGTCGTCAAGGACGATGTGGCAAAGTCTGCCTTCGTAGCTTCTGCCCTTTATATGCGAGCAGCTCTGCATTGCCTTGTCGGCACCGCATACCGAGCATCTGCGTTTGCCTGCCGAGCAGGAGATGCTGACCTCCTTCTTTATGCCGCCGTCTATCTCGGAGATGAGGTTCCTGTTGTTCTCGGTACGCACCATATATGCTGAGGCTTTGAGGTACTTATATGGCTCTCCGCACTTGTTCCTGCGTGAATCATCAGTGACAAGCTCGGTATCGAAGATGCGTGCGGTCTGGTTGGAGGTTGAGGCATCGTGGTCGAAGATACCTGTTTTTCCGATAAAAAGCTCTTTGAGCTTTTCAAGAGCCGTGTCGGAGAAGCGTTCGTTGTCGCGGTCAATCTCGTTGTCGCAGAGAATGACCGAAAAGACGTAGAGCTCGTCTGCTGCAAATTCGCGCCGTGTAAACCTGTTTATTCTGTCGAGAATATCCTTTGTCATTGTATTCCTCCTTTTGTTACCGCAGAGATGTCCCCTCGAAAAAGAGGACACATCTCCGCGCAGATCATGCCGTGCCTATTATGATGTGATTGTGAGGAGCTGGACAGCATCGGGAGTTATCTTTCTGAATCCGCAGGTCACGGAAACTGTCATCTGGTCGAGCTGACGGTCGATGAGCTTGTCAGTTTCGAGGATAAGTCCTGTGCTGGTGATGAATTCAAGCGCAAAGTTCCTGTCGAGACCGATAATGGTATCATCATCGACTGCCGCGGACTTCACAAGCTCTGAGCCGAAGGGGAGGATTATCTTTCCGTCAGCCTTGGCTCTTGTGTCCTTGAGCTGATCCATTGCAGCGATCTTTGAGGCTACTGCCGGAGAGGTGAGGACTGTCGTCATGTTGAAGTTGTCGAATTCGCCGTAAAGGTCGGCAAGGTCGGAGTAGCTGAGCGAGGATGTCGTTATCTCGGAAGCGTCCTCTATCAGCACCTCGACTGCCTTGCTGACTACGGTATTTGCGAGCTTGACACCGATGCTTCTGAGCATAACGCCGAACACGTCAAGACGCTGTCTGCGTATCGCCTCGTATGAAGCATTGATGAGTCTGCCTATCTTTTCAAGCGTAACGGCAGTTGTACCCTCAGTGACTGTTGAAGCGGTGAGAGCGACTGTCTGGGCTGTTGTGCCGTAAGCCGCGCTGTCGTCGAGCACACAGCCAAGATACTGGCTGCTTTCGCTGACTGTTCTTACTGCTGTAACAGCCTGAAGCACGGTCTCATCAAAGCCCTTTTTGATGCAGCGTGATACGAATTCAGGAAAGAGCACGGCTGTCTCGGTGGAAGTGAAGAACTTCTCGACCATATCGCAGTCAGAGCCGTTTACCTTGATGTTATAGCGTTTGAGCTGTCTTTCGTAGGCATCGAGCGAGGAGAGCTCCGTACCTGCATAAGCGGCGGACGGATCAAGCTCCTCAAGTGCGGAAGTGAATGACTTTCCGCTGAGGTTGTAAAGTCCCTTTTCAAGTTTAACATCATTATACATACATTTTACCTCCGTGATATTGTTTTTTCTTCGATGCGGAGCTCTATTTCACGAGCCTGCGCATTCCTGAGCCTTGCTTCCGCGAGGACGGATTCGTCCTGCAGGTTGATGTTGTCCCATTCGACCGAGCATACCGCCTCTGCGCCTATTGAGCATAGAAAAGCGTCGCCGATATCGCAGAGCACGGGTGCGAGCTGTCTGCGGTAGTGGTCAAGCTCGGAAGTGAGTATGTCAGCCTGCTGAGAGGACATACGCTCGGTGGAGCTCCAGTTGAGTCCGAGCAGGAACGGCGGAATGGAGAGCTTTGATACTATCTGCTCCATTATCTGACGGACAGGCACATTTGTATCGAACAGCTTGTTGTCCGAACCTATGACCTTGATGTCCACATCTCCCACTGCGACGAAATCCTTGACCCTGCCGTATCTTGCCGAATTCATACCGTCTGCCCATTCACGGGCTATCTGCATGGCGTGTTCGCGTGTGGAAGCAATATCGCCTGCACCGTCTCCGGGCTTGTAGGTGACTGCATATCTGACATTTCCTGCGCGGTCGTAATTCTGACCTATGCACTGGTAGATACGCAGGAGAATGGCACTCATTGACGGAAGTCCGCGCAGAAGCGAGTGACCGCCTGTCAGCGAGGCATAGAGGATGCGTTCGGGGTGAGCAATCTGTCTGAGCGAGCCGTCCTGTCTGCGGACTGCATATCTGCGCTCAAACGGAGAAGCTCCTGCTGATATGGTGACAGAGGTCGAATCTCCGTTCCAGAGCCCTGCGATGCGCTGCTGTTCCTCATCAATGACGATCTCGCCAACGGCACTGCCGTAGGTGAGCATACTGTCGAGAAAGGCATCGGCAAAGCAGCTCAGGGAAGTGCCTGTCAGACCTACGGGAACGGTGTCGCAGAAGCGGTCAAGCTCCTCCTGATATGCCTCGTCCGAGCATACGAGCCTGAATCCGCCTGTAAGACGGATTATCTTCATGATAGCCGCATCAATGACGGGAACGGCAAATCTGAGCCTGTCGAACAGCTCCTTTTCGAGCGGTCCTGTCTCAGGCGGCAGAGTCATCTCACAGCCGCGTTCTCTGTCGGGCATGATTATCTGCGGAGCAGCCCTCGTGTGTTTCTTCTTGAATAGCTTCATTTTTCCTCCTTTTCAGGGCATTGACGGTATCTATGCCCTGTCCACGGACATGGCAAAGAAAAGCTCCTCTGCCGCCTCCTTCATGGCGTATGCCGTGAAGTAGCGCATATCGTCCATGGCATGGTCATTTTCCTTGACGGGGACATCTGCGCCTGCACTGTCCTTCCAGCGGTAAAGCCCGAATTCGCGTATGATGTCCGAGCATGACTCGTGGAACATCAGCCTGCCGTCCTTGAGTGCGGCTCCTACGCGTCTTATCCCCGTGACTACGTCGTTGTCCGCCTTAGCCGTCCTGAATCTGCCGTGTCTGCGGATACACTCGATAAAGCTTGCGGCTGACGGGTCAACGATCACACACCCGATCGGGTGGTCGCCTGCCAGTTCCTCGAGAGCAGCGTAGTGCTCCTCGTCTGTGCGTGAGACTCCCTCTTTTCTGGAGGAGTAGTAATACTCCTTCACGCGGTACCATACGCCCTTGCGGAGTCCCCACAGACCGAATGACGAAGGATTGACAGTGCCGTAATCGCATGAGATGAGATAGCGTTCACATTCGGGTTCTGCTCCTCTGAATACGTGCTTTGCCGGATCGAACATCGGATAGACGGTGCCCTCTGCGGCGGTCCACTTCCCGAGTATGAAACGCTCATAGAATGTGCCTGAATAGAGCTTTTTGTAGCGTTCCCTGACCTCGGGGGCAAGCGAGGGATTGTCGTCCATCGTGAAGTGCAGATACAGGGCGTTCTTTTCGTCCGCCTTCTGTATCCATTCGCGGTAGAACCAGTGCGACGGATCATCGGGATTGCAGTTGAACCACATACGCGATCCCCGAACAGAGCATCTTGCAAGAGCCTGTTCAACGAAGGAGCGCGGCATAAGGGCGACCTCGTCAAGGAACACTCCCGAAAGCGTGATGCCCTGTATCAGTGCGGCGGAGCTCTCGTCTCTTCCGCCGAAAAGGCAGAAGCGGTTTGTTGTGCCGTGGAAGGTGATGTCGATGAAGCCGCGGCTTATCTTCTCATCGCAGACAAAGCCCATTCCGCGCAGGCATGACAGGAGCGGCACGGTGACGTTTCTGCGGAGAGAGGTCACGGTCTTGCCGCACATTGCAAAGGTGCCCTGCCTGAAGCTCGTACACGCCCACAGCACGAAGCCGAGTGACATTGAAAGCGTTTTGCCGCTTCTTACGGCACCGTCGCAGATGATCGCGTCCTTGCTGCGGTATTCGGGCATATCCCACCAGCGCAGGACAGTCTGTTGCTTTTCCGAGAGCTTAATCAGCATCAGGCTCGTCCTCCTCTCCATGAGATGTAAGAGCTTTGATGAGAGCCTCTGCCCTGTCCGATTCGGATTCTGCCCTCTCAAGCTCGCAGAGCTTCTCAAGTGCCTTGATACGGTCAAAGACCTTCACCTCGACACCGCCGCCGCGCACACGCTTTATCTCCGAGACATTGTACAGGTCAAGCCTGTCGAGCACATCCTGTGGCGGAAGCTCATCCGAAAAGGCGAGCCTGACCGCATCATTGCATGAGCCGAACGCGAGACGGCGAAGTCCCGCAAGCACTGAGCCGCTGCCGTCGAGAAGCTTCCTGTGCTCTTTGATGCTTTTGCGGCTGACGGGGCTTCTCAGCAGCTCCATAGCTGCCGCAAGAGCCTCATCACGGCTGAAGCCTGCCTGTACAGCCGCGGTCACGGGGTCGCCGAGTGCCGCATACAGGCAGCAGAATTGCCTGCGCTTTTTTCTGAGTTCATCCTTTTCTGACATAGTCCCTCCGTTTCCGAAGGGCATACTGTCCGCCGCGGACAATGCCCTTCACAATGGGACAGGAAAAGGCATTTTTTAAATGTGAAACCATTGATTATTGAAGAAAAATATTTCAGCTTTGTAGAAGTATACAAAAAATGCAGCCTGCATTTGTACAGAATGCAAGCTGCGTAAGAAAATCAAAAAAGCCGAAGGGCAAATCCCTGCGGCTTATATATCAGTATTATTTGTAGATGTCATACAGCTCGGAGAATTCATCTATTGCCGAGCTTATCAGATTGGTGTTGGTCATGGGATAAGTGCCCTTGTATGCATCGAAGCGCACTCCATGTTCCGTTATGTACTTGCTGAAGCGGCGCAGCGACTGGTCAACACACTGAGGTGTTGAATTCATTCTTTCCGCTACCAACGGATAGAATCCTGCTGTCATCCTCGAAAGCAGTCTCGGCATGAAAATGCCTGCCATCATTGCCGAGCACATATAGTAAAAGCCTGTTTTCATGCAGCTTATCCCCTTTGCTTCGAGATACTCTATTATGTTGAGGAAAAGTGTGCGCTCGTCGTCAGGAAGCATATCCGCAAGTATCCACTTGCATATCTCGCTTGGGAGGTCTGGCATAAGGAAATAGCCTGTTATCCCGATGTCCTCAAGCTGCTTTCTCAGCCTGTACGACTTTATATACGACAGCACGAATATCCGCATCCCGACATATTTTGACACAAGTTCTTCTGTGAAGGAATAGAGTTCTTCGTTTTCGTTGGTCACGAAGAAAATAAGACCGTCGGGAGTGTTTGCTGCACATTCTTTTTCAATACAGGAACGCAGATTGCTGCACCTCTTTACGTTGAATCCCATAGTTGTCAGAATATCAGCAAATATCCAACCGATACCGTCTATATTATCACCTGTCAGCAGATTGCGCTTCATTCCGGTTGTCACTCTTTCTGAATAATAGTAGCATCATTAACCCTATGATGGATGCACAGTATTAACTGATTTTATCATAATCTATCTCAGAAGATTTGTCAACCAAAAAAAGAGGCCGTTGTCGAAAAAAATGAAAGCCCTTCTTTCTTGCCGAAAAGAAGGGCTTTGTAGTTTATTCTGCGTTATCCTGTCCCTCGTCCTGAGCAGGGGGGAACTCCTCGCCGGCGGCGGGAGTTTTCTTTTCCGGAACTTCCGCGAACATTGAGCTTTTGTACTCTGCCACGCGGGCTCGGTCGCCGTAGCAGTCGATCTCGATCTCCTCACGCGAGAGCAGGTAGCGTATTGCGGCGAAAAGCAGTGTGAAGCTGATTGCGTTCGTAAGAATGCTGAAGTAGACTCTTACGCCGAATAACGTGCCGAGCATACCGAAGAATGTCATTGCTATGCATACTACGATACAGACCTCGTATCTCGTGTTTTCGGGATCAAGCTGAAGAAATGCAAGGCAGGCGGCTCCTGATACTATGGCGTGGATAATGGAGAGCCCCAGCGAATACGGAGCATAGAAATCCAGCCGTCCGCTGTTGAGCTCAAGCACCATCATCAGTGCCTCAAGAACGATATATGCGGAATAGCTTATTTTCAGCAGCCTGCGCAGACGGAGGCTCTGTGAAAGCAGGACATCCGAGTATATCAGCAGTCCGAAGCCGAGAAACTCCGAGCAGTACGCAAGGGCTTCAAGCAGCCTTGAATGGAGTGATTCGTCATTGTATGTATAATAGTATATTCCGCACAGCAGACCGAAGACAACAAACAGAAGGTTTCCGATAAAACTGAAAAACAGTCCCTTATCAAGCTTTTCGTGCATGGCGTGCTCCTTAACCGAGAGCCTTCAGAGCTCTCTGACCGATGTCTTTTCTGTAATGAGCGCCCTCAAAGCTGATAGCTTCAACTCCCTTGTATGCGGTCGCAAGAGCTTCAGGCAGGCTGTCGCCCTTTGCGGTAACTCCGATAACTCTGCCGCCGTTTGTGAGGAAGCTTCCGTCCTCGCCGAGCTTTGTGCCTGCATGGTAAACGAAGCAGCCCTCTGTCTGACCTTTTTCGTCAAAGCCGTTCATCTTTATGCCCTTGGGGTAGCTTTCGGGATAGCCGCCGCTTGCCATGACTACGCAGGCGCAGCTTCCCTTGTGCCATCTGATGTCCATGTTGTCAAGCTCGTGCTTGCAAACAGCTTCAAACACCTCGTAGAGGTCGGCGTCGAGCATGGGGAGAACGACCTGCGTTTCAGGGTCGCCGAAGCGGCAGTTGTACTCAATGACCTTCGGTCCCTTGGGCGTGAGCATGAGTCCGAAATAGAGACAGCCCTCAAAGGTGCGTCCCTCGGCGTTCATGGCGTTCATTGTAGGGAGGAATATTTTTTCCATACATTCCTTTGCGATTTCCTCTGTGTAGTACGGATTGGGCGATACTGTGCCCATTCCGCCTGTATTAAGTCCCATATCGCCGTCAAGAGCACGTTTGTGATCCATTGATGAGATCATTGGTACCATTGTTTTGCCGTCCGTGAACGAGAGGACCGATACCTCGGGACCTGTGAGGAATTCCTCGATGACTATTCTTGCCGAGCTCTTGCCGAATTTGAGCTCATCTATCATATCGTGAACAGCCTTGACAGCTTCTTCCTCGTTCTGAGCGATTATTACTCCCTTGCCGAGAGCAAGACCGTCAGCCTTTATTACTGCGGGATAGCTGTTCTGCTTCCTGAGATACCCGATCGCCTTATCGCTTTCTGTGAATACCTCGTAGAAAGCAGTGGGTATGCTGTACTTCTTCATAAGTTCCTTGGAGAATACCTTAGAGCCCTCGATTATTGCAGCGTTTGCCTTCGGACCGAATGTCATGAAGCCTTCAGCCTGAAGTCTGTCCGACATTCCGAGAACGAGCGGATCGTCTGGAGCTACCACTACCATATCGGGAGCAAGCTTCTTTGCGAGTTCAACGATGCCGTCAATGTCGGTTGCCGCAACGTTGAAGCACTCTGCGTACTTCGATATGCCGCCGTTTCCGGGAGCACAGTACAGCTTTCCGACGTGTTTGCTCTCTGCAAGCTTCATTATGATGGCGTGCTCGCGTCCGCCGCTGCCTACTACAAGTACATTTTTCATATCAGTATCCTCCGTTATTTTATCTCTATGGTGTCTGTGAGTGAGCCGAGCGTTTCACTGAACTCTCCGAAGCAGTCATCGGGTGCAAGAATCTGTACCTTGCAGACCGCACCGCTGCTCTCAAAATAGTATGTCTCGCGTTTCAGGTTCATATAGTCCGAATTGAGCACACACGATACGCAGACTGCATCTCTGCCGAGACACGTTGCGTTTTTATTGGTCACGATGTCCGTTATTTTCTCGTTCGTTCCGAACTCCTCGGCGTCTGCATCAGCAAGCTCCTGAGCCGTGCTGTCCGATCTCTCTGCCGATATTTTGAACGAGCCGTAGCGCTCTGCCATGGTAACGGCTATATTCGGGCGGATAGTGGCTTCCGTACCGTCCTTTGAATAGAAGTACCAGTCCTTGTCCGCAGTCACAGAGAAGAACTCATTCTCGTGAGTCTCGGGTTCGGTCTTGACAGGCTCACCGAGGTAGGTTATTCCTTCCATTATATCGCTGACTGCCTTTTCCGCTTCATCAGGTGTTTCTTTCGGCACCGTCACAACGAGCACGATGAGGTCGCCGTTTCCGTAGCCTATGACCTTGTGGTGGAACAGGAACTCTTTATTTCCGTCTTCTTCATCGACAAATTCGGCTTCGAGAAGATGTGCGGGGAGACCGTCCTGTTCGGCAGGAGTGCTTGTGACAGCTCCGTAAAGCTCATCATAGTGGCTCTTTATCGTTTCGCAATAGAATTCGGGAGTTATATGCAGACCGCTCATCTCCATGATCCCGACAGTCGTATTTGTATTGCTGTCCACGAACAGGAATTCAAAGTCGGCAGGGTAAGCTCCCTGATACTTTGCGAAGCGTTCGTTGAGCCTGAGAGTGAACATTTCGTCGGCAGTTTTATAGTCGGTCTGCTTTGATGCGGGCTGTACCGCCTGAGAGCTGATCTCCGTGTCCGCAGACGAGCTGCCGCTGTCGCCGCAGCCACACAGTGCAAGAAGCACGCCTGCGGCGGCTGCTGCCGCAAAGATACGTGTAAATTTCATGGCCGTTTCTCCAAAAAAACAATATAGATACAGTATATCACACTCATGCACATTTTTCAAGGCTTTGGCAGAAAAATCGTCATGGTGCAGAATACGGCAGAGTTGTGGTCATCCGATAATATCCCTGTTGAAAAGCCGCATTGTGTCGAGCTTCAGGGCGCGGTGCTGCGGCTTGCTGAGGGAGGGATCATCCTCAAGGATGCGTTTGGCACATTCCTGTGCGCTGCCGGACAGCTCCATGCTGCACGCCACATCCGCTATTTTCAGCGGCGGAAGTCCGTGCTGTGCGCTTCCGAAGAAGTCTCCGGGGCCTCGCATTTTCAGGTCCTCCTCGGCGATCCTGAAGCCGTCGGTCGTGTGTGTCATGATTTTCATGCGCTTTATGCAGTCCTCATTTGTGTTGTCGGTTATGAGTATGCAGTAGCTCAGGAACTCGCCTCTGCCCACACGTCCGCGGAGCTGGTGGAGCTGTGACAGTCCGAAACGCTCGGCGTTTTCAATGACCATGACGGCAGCGTTCGGAACGTCCACGCCGACCTCCACTACTGTCGTGCATATCAGTGCCTGTATCTCGCCGTCGCGGAATCTTTTCATGACCTTTTCCTTTTCGGCGGCGCGCATCCTGCCGTGCAGGAGAGCTGTGGAGCAGCCCTTGAGATTACCGTTTGCGGCTTCCTCGGCGTAGGATTTGACTGCAAAAAGGTCGCTGTCGCTGTCCTCTATCATCGGGCAGACAACGTATGCCTGCCGTCCTTCACTGATGAGCCTGCGCACGAAGCCGAACGCGTCGGCGCGCTTTCTGCCTGTGACAGCGTAGGTCTTGACGGGCTGTCTGCCTTTCGGAAGCTGCGCTATGACCGATATATCAAGGTCGCCGTATATCATCAGCGCAAGAGTACGCGGGATAGGCGTTGCCGACATGACGAGCCTGTGCGGGGAATCGCCCTTTTCGGCAAGTGCGGCGCGCTGTGCGACACCGAAGCGGTGCTGTTCGTCAGTGATGACAAGCCCGAGCGACCTGTATTCCACGTCCTTCTGTATTATCGCGTGAGTTCCTACTATCACGTCAATCTCGCCTGCCGCAAGACGGGCGCGGATATCCGCTTTTTTCTTTGCTGTTGCCGAGCCTGTCAGCAGACACACTCTCACTCCGAGCGGCTCAAGAAGCTCCGAAAGCGTGGCGTAATGCTGGGAGGCGCGCATCGCGGTCCGCGCCATGAGAGCTGACTGCACGCCGTTCTTTGCGGCAAAGCAGCAAGCGGCGGCGGCAACAGCCGTCTTGCCGCTTCCGACATCGCCTTGAAGCAGGCGGTTCATCGGCGTGCTACAGCAGAGGTCGTGCAGAATATCCGCAACGGCGGCTGCCTGTCCCTCAGTGAACTCGAACGGAAGATTCTGCGTGAAATCGTCAATGCTGATACTGCTGTCCATAGCGAAGGCGGTCGCCTTTTTGTGGCGGAGACGCATCATCGACATTCCGAGCTGGAGCTTCAGGAGCTCGTCAAACGCAAGGCGGCGGCGCGCATCTTCGGCGGCGCGGTCGCTTTCGGGAAAGTGTATGTTCTCAAGTGACCACATGAGCGGCGGAAGGCTGTACCGCTCAAGGATTTCCTGCGGAAGCGTTTCAAAGGGGAACTGCTTCATGATGCTGAGAGCCTGACGGATGTTCGTGCGCACCATATTGACCGAAAGTCCCTGAGTGAGTCTGTATATCGGCTGGATAAGGACTGTCTCTTCGGCTTTGATAAAGACGGGAGCGGCTATTTCACGGCGCATGAGGCTGCCGTTGACTTTGCCGTACATATAGTAGGTTTGCCCCTCCTGAAGTGCCTGAAAGCCGTAGATATTGTTGTATATCACAATGACGATGCTGTCAGTGCCGTCGCTGGCGATGGCATTGCATATCACGAGTCCGCCCCTTACGCGCTGAGGACGGTTTTTCTGTATAACGGTGAGCCTGAGCACGTTGTAGTCACCGAGCTTCGCCTGACATATCGGGATGTATGCACGGAAGTCGAGGTAGGCACGCGGAATGTGGTATATCAGGTCGTATGGCGAGGAAATGCCGAGCTTGCGGTATTTTTCGCCTCTTGCGCTGCCTACGCCCTTGAGGTATTCGATTTCTGAAAAAAGGTCGGCTGACATGGCGTGCCCCTTTCTTTGATGATAGTATACCGTCCTGTGACGGATATGAAATACACGTTAATTATAGCGCAATTCAGGCAGATATGTCAAGGTCGGGGGAGTGCTCCGGAGTGGGAGGAAGAAAATGGTCAGATATTACAAAACAGGCTGATGTGATTTGTGCATATATACAAAGTTGCGGAAAGATTCGCCTTTTTTGCTCTCATAAGTCACTTATATGTGATACAATAAGAATGTACTTCAGGGGAGGTTTCTGTATGAAAAAATATATTGTCCTTTTTTCAGCAGTCCTGCTGTTCGGGACTATGTGCTCCTGCGAGGACAAGCAGGACGTGAGCGAGCCTGTCGGCGATAACACCGCTCCTGCGGCGACAGAGGAAACAACGGAGTGGACACATCTTGAGCTTGCGGAGGCGGACTTCACGACCGTACAGATAGCGTCAGACACCGTTACCGATATGCTGCCGCCGGAAATACAAAGCGCGGACCTCAGCGACATAAGCTTCGGCGCGAGAATGTCGCCATGCAAGGACAGGGATATCTGCACGGATTACAACAGATGGGATGCCAAATATTCCGACGAGGATATTCAGAAGCGATATGACGACTCTGTCAACGAGCTGCTTGATACGCCGTGTGAGGGCTTCATTGTCAGAAGTGTGTGCGATGACGGGCGGTTCTATTTTGCGGTTCAGTATGATGACTGGTGTGGTCTGCACGACTCGGCTCTGTACTGCTATGACATAAAGACGGACGAGTGCAGGGAGCTTATTTCGCATACGGGACTTGACAATAATGTCAGCTTTGAAAACCTGACGTGTGTACACGGCAAGCTTGCCTACCTCGGAAATGATCACAGCAGCGTTTACCTTTTCGATCCCGAAAGCGGCGAGGAGAAGGAGATATATGCGTACGGTGCGGATACAGAGAATGGCAACGGATTCATACACTACATGATTGAATCAGATAAAGGCTTCCGTTTCATGTACGAGGACAGCGAAAGTATCGGCGCATATAAGGGATACGATATGGAAACGGGAGAACTGTCCGATCAGGAAAACCGGGACGATCAGAGCTACGAATACAAGGTATACTGCGACGGGGTGCCTGCCGAGGTCACGGGCGGCTTTGACGGGGAGAAATATGTCCCGATAACCGTGGAGACACAGTATTACACGCTTTCGAGCGAGCTGACGGATTACAGCGATATTTTCCTCTGGCGTGACAAGGTATGCATCGTTGAGGTGAATCCCTACGGAAGCAACTGGCTCCACACCTACGACATCAGCGCACACGAGCACCTGAAAATGAAGATCGGCTTTACATGGATGAGCTTCATAAAGACCGATAAGGGACTGATAGCCACAGGTCAGGCAACTGACCAGAGTAGAAGCAACTGGTACTCCAATCCCTTTCTGGTAAGGCTGTACTATGTGGATCCGCTCCTCGGAACGGTCTACCGCTTCGGAGAGGGTGCGTCACTTATTACAGGCAAATCGGGAAACACAGCATATTTCCTGACGGAGAAGGCAGATGAAGTCGATAAGGACAGACTGTCTGTCGGCTTCTATTCGGGGAATAAACACACGCCTGACAAGCTTTACTGGTTCGAGTCGATGTACGGGCTGGACGGCATGATATTATGATAGAAACCGTATCCGTACATATACTGCTTAAACAGCTCACCAAGCCTGAAAGGGATACCCCTTTCAGGCTCTTTTTGTCTTACAGGTCAAAAATGTGTTATTTGTCCAAAATAATTGACAGCGGTAATGTGTTATGATATAATAAATGTGTATATGCGGTCACGCATACATCATATTATATGGTACAGACTGCAAATCGGAGATATGAAATGATAAAAACCATTAACGGACTTAATATAAACTACGAGGAAAAGGGCGAGGGCGACCTCATTGTGCTCCTGCACGGCTGGGGCAGCAATATCAAGCTCTTTGCAAACCTCATCGACCTGCTGTCAAAGAAGTACAAGGTCGTAGCTATGGATATGCCGGGCTTCGGCGGAAGTGATGAACCAAAGGAGGTCTGGGACGTTGGCAGCTATGTCGATTTCGTCATCGACTTCATCAAGGACTACGGCGTGAAAGAGGTAATGCTCCTCGGACACAGCTTCGGCGGCCGCGTTATTATCAAGATGCACAGCCGCGAGAGCCTGCCTTTTACAGTCACAAAGGTCATACTTGTTGACAGTGCGGGGATAATGCCGCCCAAAACCAAGAAAAAGAGCTGGCGCACACGTTACTACAAATTCGGCAAGGCTGTGCTCTCGACAGGCATCGCACGGAAGATAGCTCCCGATGCGCTCGAGAACTTCCGCAAGAAAATGGGAAGTGCCGATTATGCTGCTGCTTCACCGATGATGAGACAGGTCATGGTCAAGGTCGTGAATGAGGACCTTGAGCCGTATCTGCCGAATATCAAGTGTCCCACTCTGCTCGTGTGGGGCGTGAACGATACTGCTACGCCGCTTTCGGACGGCGAGAAAATGGAAAGGCTCATACCCGATGCAGGCCTTGTAAAGCTCGAGAATGCAGGACATTACTCATTCCTTGAGCAGCAGTTCACCTTCAACCGCGTTATGTGCTCGTTCATGAAAATCGGTGAGTAAGTAAGGAGACTTCTGATGAATCTGATCATTTGGCTTATTTACGCGGCAGTTGCTCTGCTTGCGATAGTATTTCTCGGGCTGAGAGAGTTTCATATGCTCCAGCTCAACGGCTACAAGACACCCGAACATTCGTGGTGGATGAAGAAGAATATCAGGCGGTATATACTGCCGATAGTGCTGTTTATCGGGCAGTTCGCACTCATTCCGCTGCGCTCCGGCAAGTGGATGTGTACAGCACTTATCATCGTGTGGTGCTTCGGCAGCATCGTTATCGCTCTCCTGAACAAGCCGGGAAAGAAGTTCAAGAAGCCCTTCAAGTATACGGCGCGCGTGAAGCGTATGCTCACGACATTCGGCATACTTATCGCGCTGTTTTTCGCGGCAGCCGTACTGTGCGGAAGGACCTCCGTCATAGTCGATACCGTTGACGGCGGATACGAGGAGACAAGGTGGTTCATATCGGCACTGCCGTATATCCTTGTCGGCTCGGCACTCTACCTCACTCCGCTGCTCGTGCCGCTCTCAAACCTTATCAACAAGCCGATTGAGACGGCTATCAACAACTGGTACATCAACGATGCCAAAAAAAAGCTCGCCGCCATGCCTGAACTTCACAAGATAGGCATTACCGGAAGCTACGGCAAGACCAGCATGAAGTTCTATCTCAGTGAGCTTCTCTCATCACAGTATGAGACGCTGAAAACTCCCGAGAGCTTCAACACTCCCATGGGCGTGACGATAACCGTCCGCCGCGACCTCAAGCCCACACATGAGTATTTCATCTGCGAGATGGGTGCAAGGCGCGTTCATGAGATAAAGGAACTCTGCGGCATTGCTGACCCGCATGACGGAATCATCACCTCTGTCGGACCGCAGCACCTTGAAACGTTCGGTTCTGTCGAGAACGTCGTAAATACGAAATTTGAGCTTGCCGACTGCGTCAAGGCAAACGGCGGCAGGATATACCTCAATTACGACAATGAGCTGATACGCGCAAAGGTGAGCGAGTATCCCAACGCCGTGACATACGGTACTGCCGAGGGCAGTATGTGGCGCGGAAGTGATGTTACGGTATCCGACAGGGGCACTGAGTTTACGGTGACTGCTCCTGACGGAAAGTCGTGCCGCTTCTGTACGAAGCTCCTCGGAGAGCACAGCGTTCAGAATCTTCTCGGAGCTATCGCCTTCGCGTGCGGTACGGGCATCCCTATGGAGAAGCTCGTGCTTCCCGTCAAGCGCATAGCTGCTGTTCCGCACAGGCTCCAGCTTCTTGACAAGGGAGGCGGAGTCACATACATTGATGATGCATACAATTCCAATCCGAGCGGCTGCCGCGCAGCTCTTGCGGTGCTCGGACTGTTCGATGCCTGCCGTATACTTGTTACTCCGGGCATGGTCGAGCTCGGTGCAAAGCAGGCGGAGCTGAACTTCGAGTTCGGACAGGAAGCCGCAGCGGTCTGCGATCAGATCATTCTTGTTGGCAGAGCCCAGACTCAGCCTATCTATGACGGCATCAGGGAAGCAGGCTACGATATGGATAAGGTCTATGTTGCGGACGGACTGAATGATGCACTCGCAAAAGCAGGTTCAATACAGACCGATAAGAAGAAGGTCGTCCTTCTTGAAAACGATCTGCCAGATAATTATTAATTCATATATATCAAAGGAGAAATTGCAATGAAGATCAATCTCGCAGTAATATTCGGCGGAAGAAGCGTTGAACATGAGGTCTCGGTCATCTCCGCTGTTCAGGCTATGGCAAGCATGGATAAGGAAAAGTATAACATAATCCCCGTCTATATGACCAAGAAGAGTGAGTTCTGGACAGGCGAGAAGCTCATGGACATCAACAGCTTCAAGGACATCCCCGCTCTGCTCAGGGAGTGTACGGAGTGTGTATTCGTAAGAAGTGAGGGCAGGGTGCAGCTCATCCGTCAGAAGATAAAGAAGTTCGGCAGCAACGTGATCTCAGACATCGACATTGCATTTCCGATAGTTCACGGCACCAATGTCGAGGACGGTGCTCTGCAGGGCTATCTCCAGACGCTTGACCTGCCGTATGTTGGCTGCGATGTGCTTGCATCCGCTGTCGGCATGGACAAATATGTAATGAAGATACTTCTCAAGGAGGCAGGCTTCCCTGTGCTCGACTGCTGCCGCTTCTCGTCATTTGACCTTGACAGGATAGAGGAAATGGCAGACAAGGTGGAGAGCAGCTTCGGCTACCCCGTTATTGTAAAGCCTATCAATCTCGGCTCAAGTGTCGGCATCTCCAAGGGTAAGGACAGGGAGAGCCTCATGAAGTCCATCGAGGAAGCATTCAGCTTTGCTGACCGTATCCTCATTGAGCCGTGCGTTACCAATCTCAAGGAGATAAACTGCTCTGTTCTCGGCGACAGCGAATCCGCTGAGGCATCCGTCTGCGAGGAGCCTGTTCAGGCAAGCGATGACGATATCCTCAGCTACGAGCAGAAGTATGTCGGTGGCGGCAAGGGCGGCAGCAAGGGCATGGCTACTCTCAAGAGAAAGATACCTGCCGATATTACTGCCGAGCAGGACGAATTTATCAGAAAGACCGCTGTTGAGGCGTTCCGCTGTCTCGGCTGCAACGGCGTTTCTCGTATCGACTTTATGATAGATATGGATACCGACAAGATCTATATCAACGAAATAAACACCATCCCCGGCTCGCTCGCTTTCTATCTCTGGGAGCCGAAGGGCGTTAAGTACAAGGAACTGCTCGAACGCATGATACAGCTTGCGCTGAAGCGTCACAGACAGTCTGAAAAGATAAACTACGCTTTTGACACGAACATCCTCTCAATGGGCGGAAGTTTCGGTTCAAAGGGCAGCAAAAGATAATGGATACTGCTTTGATAAGTATTTCGGGGACGCGCTCATAAAAGGCTTGATAAGGCAGGCATAAAATTTATATAAGGAGGGCTATTCATGACAGAAAAGGAAAAACAGCAGGCAGGCGAGCTCTATCTTTCGTCTGACAGTGAGCTCCGCAGCGAGCTTGTCAAGGCAAAGAAGCTCTGTGCCGAGTACAATGCGATCGAGTACAACGATTACCAGAAAAAGGAACGCCTGCTTGACAGACTTCTTGCTCTGCGCGGCGAAAACGCTGTGATAGAGCCGAATTTCTTCTGCGATTACGGTTACAACATAATTATTGGCGACAACTTCTACGCTAATCATAATCTCGTTATTCTCGACTGCGCCGAGGTCACCTTCGGCAACAACGTATTCATCGGTCCGAACTGCGGCTTCTATACCGCAGGTCATCCCATTGATGCCAAGCAGAGAAACAGCGGACTTGAATATGCCAAGCCTATAAGAGTGGGCAGCGATGTATGGATAGGCGGAAATGTCTGCGTTATGCCCGGTGTCACGATAGGCGACAACGTTGTTATTGCAGGCGGAAGCGTGGTCACCAAGGATATTCCCTCGGGATCGGTAGCCGCAGGTAATCCGTGCAAGGTCGTCAGGGAAATAGGCGAGGAGGAGAGCTCCGGCAAGGCTGACGAGTAACACTGAGAAAAAAGCTTGAAATCTGAGCCGATCTGTGTTATAATAACCTGTATATCATGCAGCCCTGTATCTGCTGCCGTCAAAGTCGACGGCGCGGAGGCTCCTGTGCTGCAAATTAATTTGTTGGAAGGTAAAAGACAATGTTTGAAATTCTTGAAAAGAAAAGTCTCAACCCTACTGTAACACTTATGAGGATATATGCTCCGAGAGTAGCAAAAAAGGCTGAGCCCGGTCAGTTCATCATCCTCAGAACAGACAGCGAGGGCGAGCGTATCCCCCTTACGGTCGCTGATTACGACCGCGAAAAGGGTACTGTTACGATAATATTCCAGATAGTCGGCGGCACTACCGAGAAGCTCAACCACATGAATGAGGGCGACTGCCTTCAGGACTTCGTTGGACCGCTCGGACGTCCCACAGAGACAGAGGGACTCAAAAAAGTCGCTGTCGTAGGCGGCGGCGTAGGCTGTGCCATTGCTTATCCTGTTGCAAAGAAGCTCCACGAGCTCGGCGTTGAGGTCCACTCTATCGTCGGCTTTAGAAACAAGGAACTCGTTATCCTTGAGGACGAGTTCAGAGCTGCAAGCTCCAAGTTCGTGCTCATGAGCGATGACGGTACGGCAGGCGAGAAGGGACTCGTTACCGATGCGCTTAAAAAACTCATCGACAGCGGCGAAAAGTATGACAGAGTCATCACCATTGGTCCGCTGATAATGATGAAGTTCGTATGCAGACTTACCAAGGAGTATGAGATACCCACTGTTGCTTCCATGAACCCGATCATGATCGACGGTACGGGAATGTGCGGCGGATGCCGTCTTACTGTCGGCGGCGAGACAAAGTTCGCCTGCGTTGACGGTCCCGAGTTTGACGGTCATCTCATCGACTTCGATGAGGCTATGGCAAGAGGTGCGATGTACAAGCCCTTTGAGCGTCACGCACATGAAGAAGCCTGCAATCTGTTCAAGGAGGTAAAGTGAAATGGCTAATATGTCTTTGAAAAAGAACGAGATGCCTGTACAGGCTCCAGATGTGAGAAACAAGAATTTCTCCGAGGTCGCACTCGGATATACCGAGGAGCAGGCAATAGACGAGGCTAAACGCTGCCTCAACTGCAAGAACAAGCCCTGTACCACAGGCTGTCCTGTACAGATAGATATACCTGCTTTCATCGCTAAGGTCGCAGAGGGCGACTTTGCAGGCGCGTATGAGGTCATCACACGCTCAAGCTCACTTCCTGCTGTATGCGGCAGAGTTTGTCCGCAGGAAAATCAGTGCGAGGGCAAGTGCGTACGCGGCATCAAGGGCGAGCCTGTTGCTATCGGCAGACTTGAGCGTTTCATTGCTGACTGGCATAACGCACAGCCTGCTGTAACCGTTGAGAAGCCTGCTTCAAACGGTCACAAGGTCGCTATCATCGGCTCAGGACCTTCAGGTCTTGCCTGCGCGGGCGACCTCATCAGAAAGGGCTATGATGTTACCATTTTTGAGGCTCTCCACGTTGCAGGAGGCGTTCTCTCATACGGAATCCCCGAGTTCCGTCTTCCCAAGGCTATCGTGCAGAAGGAGATCGAGGGACTCAAGGCTCTCGGCGTAAAGGTCGAGACAAATATTGTTGTCGGCAGAACTGTTTCTGTTGACGAGCTTGTGAAGGAGGAGGGCTTCGAGAGCATATTTATCGGCTCAGGAGCAGGTCTCCCCAGATTCATGAATATCCCCGGTGAAAATCTCAGCGGCGTATATTCAGCAAATGAGTTCCTTACCAGAATCAACCTCATGAAGGCTTATAAAGAAGACAGTGCTACTCCTATCAAGGCAGGAAAGAGCGCAGTTGTCGTAGGCGGCGGAAACGTTGCTATGGACGCGGCACGCTGTGCAAAGCGTCTCGGTGCGGATGTAACCATTGTTTACCGCCGTACCGAAAAGGAGCTTCCTGCGCGTGCAGAGGAAGTTGAGCACGCTATGGAGGAGGGCATCAAGTTCAAGTTCCTCACCAATCCCACCGAGATCACCTCTACTGAGGACGGCTGGGTAAAGGGCGTTATCTGCCAGCAGATGGAGCTTTCCGAGCCTGATGCTTCGGGACGTGCAAAGCCTGTTCCGATCGAGGGTGCATTCTTTGAGATCGAGGCTGACTGTGTTATCATGTCGATAGGCACATCTCCCAATCCGCTCATCAAGGCTACCACAGCAGGTCTTGATACTCAGAAGTGGGGCGGTATCATTGCTGACGAGGACGGCCGCACCTCCAAGGAAGGCGTTTACGCAGGCGGCGATGCTGTTACGGGAGCCGCAACTGTTATACTCGCCATGGGCGCAGGCAAGAAGGCTGCTGCCGCAATGGACGAATACATTCAGAACAAGTAAGTCTGTACGGGAGCGCACTCAGGTGCGCTCCTTTTTTTCGGAAGTTACCGCATATCTTTGCCTGTCGGCAGTTGACACGGGTGTGGGAAAATGCTATAATATATTGTATATGCAATAACCGCTGAAAAGCGGATATTGCCCTGAACTATGCAGGTGTTGTAACACACCGCGATAAAAGAAAAACGTGCTCACGCGCTGAAAAGGAGTTTGTCATTATGAGCGGAAATAAAAACAGCTACGAAAGTCCATTCTGCACACGTTATGCAAGCGAGGAAATGCAGTATATTTTCTCTGCGGATAAGAAGTTCACCACATGGAGAAAGCTCTGGGTAGCTCTCGCAAGAGCCGAGATGAAGCTCGGTCTGCCTGTTACGGAAGAACAGGTGAAGCAGCTCGAGGAGCACGTTAACGATATAGATTACGAAGCCGCAGAAGCACGCGAGCGTATTACGCGCCACGATGTAATGGCTCACGTTTTCACCTACGGACAGGCTTGTCCCGATGCCGCAGGAATCATCCACCTCGGAGCTACTTCCTGCTATGTCGGCGACAACACTGATGTTATCATCATGCGTGATGCGCTTCAGGTAGTACGCCGCAAGCTCCTCAACGTTATGAGCAATCTTGCAAAGTTCGCCGATGAGTACAAGAATATGCCCTGCCTTGCGTATACTCACCTCCAGCCTGCACAGCTCACCACTGTCGGCAAGAGAGCTACACTGTGGCTCAACGAGCTTCTTATGGACTTTCAGGACCTTGAGTACCGTATCTCCACCCTCAAGCTTCTCGGAAGCAAGGGCACTACGGGCACTCAGGCTTCATTCATGGAGCTGTTCGAGGGCGATACCGACAAGATAAAGCAGCTTGAAAAGATGATAGCTGAGGAAATGGGCTTTGATTCGGTCGTTCCCGTTTCAGGTCAGACATATTCGCGCAAGATGGATTCAAAGGTGCTTGAGGTGCTCAGCGACATCGCTCAGTCCGCAAGCAAGTTCTCAAACGATATGCGTATACTCCAGTCCTTCAAGGAGATGGAGGAGCCGCGCGAGAAGAAGCAGATAGGTTCATCAGCAATGGCATACAAGCGCAATCCCATGCGCTGTGAGAGAATAACCTCCCTCGCACGCTACGTTATGATAGACAGCCTCAATCCTGCTTTCACGGCAGGTACACAGTGGTTCGAGAGAACTCTCGACGACTCCGCCAACAAGAGAATTTCCGTTGCCGAGGCATTCCTCGGAGTTGACGCTATCCTCAATATCATGATGAATGTTACTGACGGACTCGTTGTATATCCCGAGATGATACGCCGCCGCGTTATGGCGGAGCTTCCGTTCATGGCAAGCGAAAACATCATGATGGATGCCGTAAAGAAGGGCGGAAACCGTCAGGAGCTTCACGACCGCATCATGGATTATTCGATGGAGGCAGGCGCAAACGTAAAGGTGCGCGGACTGGATAACAACCTCTGCGAGCTTATCGAGGCTGACCCGATGTTCATGGTAACAAAGGAGGAACTCGACGCTGTTCTCAAGCCTGAGAATTATGTAGGAAGAAGTCCTCAGCAGGTGGATGAGTTCCTCGCTGAGTGCATAAATCCTATTCTTGAGGCAAACAAGGAGCTTCTCGGCGAAAACTTTGAGATGAAGAACTAAGGCAGGGAGTCCTCGCCGACGGTTTACGCTGTAGTTTATTCGGGGCGGAAGATGTTTCCGTGCGGAGAGAAATTGTAGGAACGCCGTTTCGGCGTTCTGCGAGTGTAAAGGAAAAAATATGAAAAAAGGTGCAAAAATAGCCGTCGGCGTATTGGCGGCACTGACTGTTCTCGGCGGTGCGGGTTTCTACCTCTCGCAGACGCTCATCAAATGGAAATTGATGGAATATGAGATACTGCCCTGCTTCGCAGACGGCACAGGTATCACTGAGCCATATCCCTATGCTGATATAGAAGGCCCCGAAAGCTTCAAGTAATGCTCGATAAAGGGCATAGACTTCGAGGCTCCCGACGGACTGTTCTGGATGTATCCCGAGGAGACGGAAGGCTTGAAATCGGGGATTATCGTCGATAACGACAACGTTGAAAAGCGTGAACTCCTCGTCTGCGTCATGGACAAGGGCGAGTCTGAGCAAGAAAAAGGACCTGATATCGACCACTTCCGAGAAATCGGCTTCTTCGACAAGCGCATGAACAAGGGACTGAAAAAGCTCGGATATGAGCCGCCCGAGAACTACCACGATATGATTTTCCTGTGCGAGACCTTCGACTATAAGAAGTGCAATAAGCTCTCGCCCTCCGAGGTCAACGCGACGTATATGCTCATGGAGCTGAATGCGGTAAGGATTCCCGGAATGATATCGTGCAACGGCGTTTCGGGAGATGAGAGCTATACCGAGGATATAGAGGCTGAGCGCTTCTACTACGACAACGGCAATATGAAGTCGTTTGTTTACGAGTTTATAAACGACCATGGTGCGTATGAGCTGAATCTTGAAGTTTACGACGTCAATGACCTCGACAACTGGCAGAATGTGATAATTCTCAGCAAGGACCCCGAGGTCGCACGGCAGATAGCCAAAACCGTTCAGATAGCGGAGGACTGACATGAAAAAGGCATATCTTGAAGCAGGTAAAATAGTCACAACACACGGCATCCGCGGCGAGGTCAAGATAATGCCGTATACCGACACTCCTGAGCTGCTGGCGGAGTTTGACCGCCTGTTTATCGGCAAGGCGAAGGACGAACTCACCATTGAGCGTTCGCGTGTGTTCAAGAATATGGTGATCGCCAAGATAGAGGGCGTGGATACCCCTGAGGATGCGGAAAAGCTCCGCAACAAGGTGCTATATATGCACAGGGACGATCTTGAGCTTGATGATGATACCTACTTCATACAGGACCTCATCGGCATGGAGGTGCGCGATGCCGATTCAGATGAGCTGTACGGCATCATCGACGATGTAATGCAGACGGGAGCCAATGATATATACGTCGTAAAATCGGCGGACAAGGAGCTTCTTGTGCCTGCGATAGCTGATGTTGTGGTCTCTACCGACATCGACGGCGGCATTATGACTATCCGTCCTCTTGACGGGCTTTTTGACTGACGGAGGATGTATGAAGATCGAAATTGCTACACTTTTCCCTGAGATGTGCGAAGCCGTACTCGGCGAGAGCATTGTCGGCAGAGCTCGCAAGGCAGGGAAGATAGAGGTACACTGCCGTCAGATACGCGAGTACACTCTCGACAAGCACAGACGTGTCGATGATACTCCTTATGGCGGCGGCATGGGTATGGTCATGCAGTGCGAGCCGATATATAACTGCTATATGGCTGTGTGCGAGGAAATGGGCACAAAGCCGCATACGATATATATGTCACCAAAGGGAAAAGTCCTTACACAGCAGAGAGCCGTTGAGCTCTCGAAAATGGACAATATCCTCATAATATGTGGTCACTACGAGGGCGTTGACCAGCGTGTCATCGACAGGATAGCTGATGAGGAGCTTTCGGTCGGCGATTATGTGCTGACGGGCGGAGAACTGCCTGCTATGGTGCTGACCGACTGCGTGGCGAGAATGTGTCCGGGTGTGCTTTCGGATGATGTTTGCTTTGAGGAGGAGAGCATATACAGCGGACTGCTTGAATATCCCCATTATACGCGCCCTGAGGTGTGGGAGGGGGAGAGCGTTCCGCCTGTGCTGCTGTCGGGACATCATGCCAATATTGAAAAGTGGCGGCATGAGCAGAGCCTTGAGCTTACGAAGGAGCGTCGTCCTGACCTTTACGAAGAATATATCAGCAAAGAAAAATAGTATCAGACAGCGAATAGGGAGCATTATCCGTTCGCTGCCTTTTTTTAAGCTGAGCAGGCAGATTTGATAGGTACACTATCAGCCTGTTCTATGAGCATTGCATAATTTAAGTGGTATAATTTAGCTAAACGCAATGTTGCTGAGAGACGGTTTCTGAATTGTTATTTAAGGAAAATATATTACCTAATTTTCATAATAGATATATAATCTGAATATATCTCTATTGCAAATGCACATAAACAACCTGTATAGTAGAAAACGATTTTGTCTTTTAGCAATAGTTAACATATTCTCGCGGGGAAAACGTACAGAATGAACAATAAAAATATGCCTGATTTTGTAGTGATAATTCACAAGCATAGTCTGCAAATCTATCGGTCGTTTAATCTAAATGTAGAAATTAGAGAAAACAATCACTTTTGGGGCAAAAATGCGTTGACTATGAAAAAAAATGAATGTATAATAAATATCAGCAACAGAACAAATTGCATGAAACGTCTGCATAGCACAGCGGACGACTATAGAGAATAGGAGAGTTGTAATATGTTTGTCAGAGAAGTAATGGTTAAAAATCAGGTTGGTCTCCACGCAAGACCTGCAACATTCTTCATCCAGAAGGCTAACGAGTTCAAGTCATCTATCTGGATCGAGAAGGAAGAGCGCAGAGTTAACGCTAAGAGCCTCCTCGGAATCCTTTCACTCGGTATCGTAGGCGGAACAAATGTTAAGGTTATCGCTGACGGTGCTGACGAGAGAGCTGCTGTTGATGCTCTTATCGAGCTCGTAGACAGCGGTTTCAGTGAGGGAAACAGGTAAAGATCTCATTTTGCAAAATCAGGGGCGTTACAGTAGTAACGCCCGTTTTGTTTTTCAGGCAGGTACTTCCTGCGAAGGCTGCTATCCGAGCATATTCTCGGCAAAAATTGCATAGCCGCGTGTCGGATCTGATACGAATACATGCGTTATCGCTCCTATGAGCCTGCCGTTCTGTATTATCGGACTTCCGCTCATGCCCTGCACGATACCGCCTGTTTTTGCGATAAGCTCGGGATCGGTGATGTGAATGACCATATTTTTTGTGTCATCCGCACCGCTGAAGTCGATGCTCTCTATCTCTGCCGAGTATTTCTGCGGAGCTGAGCCGTTTGCCGTCACGCAGACCTCAGCCTTGCCTGTGACTGCATCCTGTCGGTAGCCGAGAGGATATTCCTCTGCGCTGTCTGCAAGCAGGTCTGATGCCGATACGGACAGCCTGCCGTAGATGCCGCTTTCACAGTTGCGGTCGAGAATGCCGATATATGAGGAACGCATGAATCTTCCGCGCAGCTCGCCCGGCTTTCCGACAATGCCCTTTTGCACTCCGGTTATTTCGACGGGAACTGCTTCTCCACTCTGTATCGGGATGATCTCACCCGTGTCGGTGTCGCAGATAGGATGACCAAGCCCTGCAAATTCGCCTGTTTCCTTGTTGATATAGGTCATCGTGCCTATGCCTGCGATGCTGTCACGTACCCACATTCCGCCGCGCCATTCACCTGCGCTTTCAGAGAAAACAGGATGCAGGCAGGCGGTAAGCTCTGCATTTCCGCGTGTCAGCGAGAGAGTCACATCTTGTCCGCCGCTTTCGGCAATAGCCTGCTGGAGATCATTGTTGGAGCTGAGACGCACATCGTTTGCGAGACGTATGATGTCTCCGACCTCTACGCCTGCAAGCTCGGCAGGGCAGATGTCCTCGCCTGCACAGTCCACCTTGCCTGTTGCAGTGACCATAACTCCGTCCATAAGGAGCTTTATGCCGAACGGCGTACCTCCTGCAATGAGCGAAGGTGGCTCCTCACGGCGGATATTGACGCTTTTGACGGGTATCGCTCCGAACAGCGACAGCGTAGCTTTGTCCTGTGTGCATCCGCCGTCAGTACAGCGCAGCTCGGGATACTGCATGAACTGCACGTTTTCAGCGGCTCCGACAGTTACGCTTTCGGGAAGCCGCAGGGAGTAGAATCCCGCAGTTCCGAATATGCCGAATATGGCGGCAGATAATAATATCGCAGATGCTTTTTTGATTTTTCTGAACATTTGCATTTCTGATTCCTTTCAGTCGGTTCTTCCGACTAAAAATAGTATGTATTCATATCAGTGCGATATGATTGTGAATTACTCACAGTGAACGATGGTCTGCAACAGCTGAACAGGAGTAAAATAATGGAATTAAAACGCGTAAAACCGCTGCTCACTGCCGCAAAGGCGGTACTGCTCGTATTCACAGCGGTTTATCCTCTCTTTATGACAGTATTGTCAGGAGCGGGATTATTATACAACAAAGACAGTTACGGCAGCAGTCTCGCAGCAGTCGGTGCTCTGCTCATAATATCGGGGCTTGTCATTGCTCTCGGAGCTGTGCTGTGCCTTCCGCGGAAGAATTTACCGAATATTTTGTCGGTAGTGTGCGCTCTCGGAGGACTTGCTCTGTGCCTTGTAATGCTGTACAGGCTCTGCTCGCACGCTGATGCGGCAGGCTGGACGGATAAGTACGCGATGACACCTGTCAGCGATATGTACCGTGCAAGGATAATGCCGTGTATTGCTCCTGCCGCATTGGCGGCTGTTATTGCGGCGGTACAGCTTTTCTCCTATGAAGCCGCCGAGGAACGCAGACTGAAACGTGAACACAGGGCTGAGCGTGAGAACGCTCCTGCACCTAAGATAATTGATGGCTGACAGATTATACCATAAGCAAAGCGCAAAAAAAGCCGCTCTGTGTCAACAGTGACGCAGAGCGGTATTATTTTTGATATGTTATGATGTTATCAGCCGAGAACTACTGTGATCTCGTTTGTATCTGCAAGCTTGTCGGCAGGGATATAGTTGCTGTCAAGCTTTGTTCCGTTGAGAATGAGCTCCTTGACTCCGGACTGAACGTGTGCGGAGTTGTCAACAGTGATGCTGAGCTTCTTGCCGCGGAAGTTCTTGAATATCTTAAAGCCGTCCCATTCTGCAGGGATAGAAGGTGCGATAGTGAGTCCGCCGAGATCGGGGCGCATACCGCAGATACCCTCGACACATCCGACCATGACTGTCGAAGCTGTGCCTGTGAGCCAGTGAACGTGTGAGCGTCCCTCATAGGGAGAAGCCTTTGATTCGGTGAACTGACCGTGTACATACGGCTCCATAACACGTATCTCAGCCTTGTCGTTCATAGCGGCAGGAGAGCTTTCAAGGAAGTACTCGAATGCGCGGTCGCCGTGACCGAGGAGAGCTTCCGCAAGTATCAGCCAGCCCTGCGACTGGGAGAAGATACCGCCGTTTTCCTTTGTATCAAGGTTGAACACCTGCATGAGCGCACCGCTGAAATGATGATACTTGTAGGGGGGCTCGAGGAGCTTTGCTCCGTACGGTGTATTGAGTATATCGTGAACGCTGTTCATTGCCTTCTCTGCCTGTTCACCTGAAGCGAAACGCGAGATGACAGACCAGCTCTGTGGATTGAGCCACATATTTGCTTCGGGATCCTTCTTTGCACCGACGATAACGCCGTTGTCGCGTATACCGCGGATAAAGCGGTCCTCGTCCCAGCACTTTTCAAGTGCTGATGCAAGCTTTGCCTTTTCTTCTGTGATGAATGAAACGTACTCGCTGTCACCGCGGCTCTGAGCGAACTCTGTCATTACGTTCATGGCGTAGTAGAGCTGGAATGCAACGAATGTAGACTCGCCCTGTGCTCCGAGACGGAGGCAGTCGTTCCAGTCAGCGTGGAGACCTGCGGGCATATCGTGGCTTCCGAGACGCTCGAGCGAGAAGCGTATTGCATTTTTCAGATGCTCGTATACTGTTGCTTCTCCGCCGCCCTCCTCAGCGTAGGTGATGACCTCGTCGAGGAATGCCTTGTTGCCGCTTTCGCCGAGATACTTTACGATCGTCGGGAAGAGCCAGAGAGCGTCATCCGCACGGTATGAGGGATGTCCTGTTTCCTTTGCGTAAACGCTGTGCTCATCGTTCTCGTCGGGGCAGGTCTCGTGACCTGCGTTATGTGTGAACTTTACAAGGGGAAGTCCGCCGCCGTTGCTGACCTGTGCGGAGAGCATGAAGCGTATCTTTTCGGCAGCCATCTCGGGATCGAGGTGGATGATGCCCTGTATATCCTGAACTGTGTCGCGGTAGCCGTAGCCGTTGCGGAGACCGCAGTATACGAAGGAAGCTGCTCTTGACCAGATGAAGGTGATGAAGCACTGGTATGCATTCCATACGTTTATCATGTTGTTGAATTCATCGGACGGAGTCTCTACACGGAAGTTAGAGAGCTGACCATGCCAGTAGTCCTTGAGCTGGCTGATGTCTGCATCTACCTTGCCCTCAGCCTTGTACTCGTCAAGGATAGCGGCTGCTTCAGCACTGTTGCGCTGTCCCATGATGAATACGAACTCCTTTGTTTCGCCTGCTGCGAGGGTGATGTCGCTCTGGAGAGCACCGCAGGAATTGGAGTTGAAGTTCATAACGCCGTCGCACTTGCCTGTCTCGACAGCGATAGGATTCGAGAATGTTCTGTATGCACCGATGAAGTTGCTGAGAGAGCCGTTATATCCTGTTACGGGCTGACCGACCATGCCGAAGAAACGCTCCTTGTTGTTTGAGCCTGTTTCGTCAAAGCCTGTGTTTTCGTTCATGTGCTGGATGATGCGGTTCTCCTCGAAGCTTGTACGGGTGATGAACAGCGTGTACTGGAGGTTTACCTGATCCTGCTCGTAGTTCGGCTCATTGGTGAACTCAACCATGCCGAATACAGAGAGCTTTCTCTCCCTGTCGGAAGCGTTGGTGACCTTTGCACGCCATACTTCGTATGTTTTGCCGTAGGGGACATAGTATGTCACCTCGGACTTTATGCTTGTATATTCGGCAGAGATTATCGTATATGCAGTACCGTGGCGGCATTCGCTCTTGTACTTGTCGAGAGGCTTGCCGACAGGCTGCCATGAAGCTGACCAGTAGTCTGCGGCATCGTTGTCGCGGATGTAGATGTAGCGTCCGGGAAGTGCCATTTCGGAATTGAAGCGGAAGCGCGAGATACGGCCGTTTGCGCCTGACTTAACAAAGCTGTAGCCGGCAGCATTGTTGGAAATCATTGCACCGTATTCGGGGTCGCCGAGGTAGTTCGCCCATGGTGCGGGAGTAGCGGGATTTGTGATGACGTATTCCTTGTTTTCAAGGTCGAAATGTCCGTACTTCATAAAAAAACTCCTAACTCGTTATTACCTGAGTTCCGCAGTTCAGACGGATCACGGTATGATATAAAAATATTATATCATACTATAATAAAAAAAGCAACAGCAGATGCAATATTTTACGATATATTCGCAATTGGTGGACTTTTTGCACAAAAGCGGTCAGTCTGTATTGTTCATTCAGCCCAAAGTTGACTTTTTTGTATGGATATGATAAAATAAAAAGTAATATCAGGTGCTTATGTTCCGGAGAAGGAGGCGCACGCATGGAGCTTGTGATCGCTTTGATAGTGATTATCGTGTTATGCAAGATTCTTGGTGTCAGCAATGAAATGCTCGTGCTGGGCGGACTCATTCTGATCGAGCTTACCGTTGTACTGATGATGCTGATGTTTTCGTATTTCTGCGTTCGTATGCTGTTTGCAAAGCGCAGGGAGGCAAGATTCACGCGCGTGGATAAGGCTCCGAAGGGCAACTACAAGGTCGCCTACTATGAGGTGGATGGCTGCGAGTACCCGTGTATTTTTCCGAGCGAGTTGATACTGAATAACAAGATGT
The DNA here is from genome assembly GCA_024403935.1 of Ruminococcus sp. Taxonomy (GTDB): domain Bacteria; phylum Bacillota; class Clostridia; order Oscillospirales; family Ruminococcaceae; genus Ruminococcus. The sequence continues at coordinate 47,042 of JAKSQV010000005.1, forward strand.
ACCGCAAGGACTGCACCTGTCATGTGCTGATGAGCCGCAGCGGCAGGAGAGTCTTTGATAAATGGACGGTACTGACGTGCCTGATCGGATTTGTTTTCAGTGCGTTCGCAGTATTGTTCGCAGTATCCCTGACCATGCCGATAGTGGCGGGAATACCTATGATATGAGGTGTAGAAAATGGATGAGCACATTTGCGGTGGAAATACCGTTCATCAGGATATAGTTGACAGAGTATCTGCTTCAATGCCCGACGGGACTGCGCTCAACAACGCCGCAGAGCTTCTGAAGGTGTTCGGCGATCCGACAAGGCTCGGGATAATTGCCGCTCTGTGCAGGAGCGAAATGTGCGTTTGTGACATCGCAAGGCTCCTTGGAATGACACAGTCAGCGATTTCACATCAGCTCCGTGTGCTCAAGCAGGCAAGGCTTGTTACGACACGGAGAGAGGGCAAGACGATATTCTATTCGCTTTGTGATGAACACGTAGAGCGCATTTTTGACTGTGCTCTCGACCATGCGGCTGAACGGACTTGTTAACAGTTTGTTCATATATAAAAGAAAAAATAATAACATTACCGAAGTGTGAATATGATATAATGAATACGCAGAAATCATTGCGGTGACCATATTCGACGTCTGTCAGCAAAGGAGGTGGTCGGATGAGCGATGATATAAATAGAAACATAGTGAATGTAATCGACGAGTTCGACTACTCCACACAGCATGACTCGTATAACGAGAAATTCAGAAAATGGCGGCGCAATAAGGATAATCCGTGTGCCTTCAACTATGCCGCAAACAAAAATGAAAAGGTCTATGTCGACGGCAAGGGCTTTATTGCTCATTCTGTCGAGGAGGCTGAAAAGGATTCGCTGGTGCATATCTTCTACATCATCGGAATAGCTGCTCTGATATGGGTGTTTACCGAGGATGTTGCAGGCAAGTTCGGCATCTCACTCTTTTCGCTTCTTGGCTTCGATATACACACCAACTTCTTCAACGCCTCGATCTACGGCGGAAGCATGGAGATCGTCGCAGCACTGATAGTGATATCCGTGCTGAAAGTCGTTGTTCCCGCGATATACGCGCATATACGTTTCAAGCTTCCCGGCAAGGTCGAGATCATGGGAAGGATGAACCACAGCCTCGCACTGGTCGGAGCGATCTCGATGGCTCTCATCGTCTGTACGGCGAACAGCCTCCCGATTGCGTATTCGAGCGAATCACGGGAGATATTTGAATACTTCCTCAGCGTAGATGCCGACATCTCTGTATGGGATCAGACCGAATTCCTTGTCTATACGATCTTTGATGTCCTGATAATGTCGATACTTTCAGAGATGTTCTTCCACGGTGCGATGTTTGCTGCTCTGCGGCAGTTCGGCGACCCATTTGCGATAATCGTGACATCGCTTACCGCAGGTCTGCTGACACAGGACTTCCGCGCTATGCCTGTCACGATACTCATATCCTTCGTTGCAGGCTACGGCATGGTGAGCAGCGGCTCTGTCTTTACGGCAATATCGGTGAGCATAGTCTACAAGATGTACGATCTTGCTCTGCTCGTGCTTGAGGCTGACAAGACGGAAAAAATGCCGCTTACCCGTAACATCTTTATGATGATAGCTCTGGCGTCAGGAATTATCGGCTTCGTGATATTCTGGATAGGCTTTGTACGCCGCAAAAAAGGCGGTACTGCAAAGTACAGCTCTGAATATTCAAGATGGCGCAGACTCGGCTTTTCACTCAGGACCTTCCCGTATTCGGCAGTTATTCTTCTTTGCCTTGTCTACGCAGCAGTGAGGTTGACACAGTGACGGACAGATATATGCAGCGTGCGCTCGAGCTTGCACGGCTTGCCTTCAGCGAGGGAGAAGTCCCCGTGGGAGCAGTCGTGGTGAAAAAGACGACCGGCGAGATAGTCGGAGAGGGCAGGAATATGCGCGAGGGCAGCAGAAATGCTCTTGCTCATGCGGAGCTTATGGCGATCAATGAGGCGTGCAGGAATCTTGGCGGCTGGAGGCTGCCCGAATGCTCGCTCTATGTCACACTTGAGCCGTGCCCGATGTGCTGCGGCGCGATAATCAATTCAAGGATAGAAACGGTCTGCTTCGGAGCCTATGACCTTAAAAGCGGCTCGGCGGTCTCGGTTCAGAGGATGTTTGAACACCCGTACAACTGCAAGCCCGAGGTCATCGGCGGCATCATGGAGGACGAGTGTGCGGAGCTTCTGTCGGAGTTCTTTGCAGAGCTGAGAATGAAACGAAAGAATAAGAAAGGCTGAGGGGAGTTTCCCTCGGACGATTTGCAGGATACTGCGCCGTTGATTTGCGGTGCGGTATCCTGCTTTTTATTTGTCGGCGGCTGTGAAGCGTTATGCCTTTTTCCTGCTTCGCTCATACTTTGCGAACACCAGTGCGGTCATGACAGCAAGTATCACTGACGGTACCGGAGACGCAGCTTCATGTGCCTTTACTGCGGCGGCGGAGACGGACTCTCCTGCGATGAACAGCGGAAGCATGAGCCTGCATACGGCAAAGCTGACGGCGGATGCTCCGAGACGTATCAGCACCGCAGGAAGAAGCGACAGTCTGCCGCGGAAGATCGCTGAGAGCTGAACGAATACGCATCCGCCTCCGAACGTGACAAGTGCCGCAATGTCAGGGAGCAGTGTGAAATCACCGGCAGGCAGTGCGGCGACCGCTGTCACGTCGAGAGCAGAGCAGATCAGTCCTGCCGCGGTCATGAAGTCCCTGCCGGTGAGCCGCATGAGCAGCTCCGCAGCAGCAGGTATCGCTCCGATGAGATTCAGAAGCGCCGAGATAACGGCGAAGCCGAGTATCGCCGCACAGATCTCAGCCATTGTTCTGCCTGCTGAGGATATACATTCGGGGAGCAGCTCTGTGCTGAAGCTGAACGATGTGTGCGGCGGAGCTCCGTGACTGTGCCGCCGCAGATACACCGACAGCACTGCGGCTGCGGCGATGCTTCCTGCGGCGGAGGATATGCTGATGAGCAAGCCGATATGCGCTGAGTGGTAGAGCTGTCCTGCAGCGCAGCCGCATACAAAGGCGGGTCCTGCTCCGAAGCATACGCCTGTGAGCAGCTCTGTTTCGCGCTTTGTCAGCCTGCCTGACCTGAAGCAGCCCATAAGCATCCGTGCTCCGACAGGATAGCCTGCAATGCATGAGAACAGGAATATCAGGAAAATGTCGCCGTCCATACCGAAAAGCAGTCTTCCTGCTCTGTGGACAGGTCTTCCTGCGGCGGCTATCGTTCCGCTGCGGATGAGAAGTCCCGATAATACCGTCATTGCAAACAGCGACGGTATCACAATGTTGAGACAGCGCTGCAAGGCGGCGTATACTGCGGCTCCGACCGTATCTGCGGCAGCCGTGCATAATGCGGCAGCGGCTATGAGCACAACTGCCGCTGACATCTTTCGTGCTTTTTTCATAAATATCACCCAGTCAATCATATTATTGCAGGGGTGATATTATGTTTGAAAAACTGTCGGACAGGGCGGAGAAAGCGTTCTCTCCCTTTACCGGTATACATATTGAAGGCAACAGGGAGCTTGTTGCCGAGGACTGCCGCCGCATCGAGGAATGTGACGAGGTGCTGATGCAGTTCATCTCGGGACATCTGCGTGTACAGGTGTGGGGGAGCGGACTGCGTGCATACGATTACAAGACGGGCGGACTTGTAATACGCGGAAGGATAGAGCGGATAGAGCTTGCTGAAAGGAGAAGACAGCACAATGAGAAAGAAGCTTCGGGGAAGCATTAAGATATGCGCGGAGGGACATGACATTTACAGCTTTATCAACGGTATCCATGCTGAACGCATAGGGTGCTTCGGTCAGTACATCAGGCACGGCTGCTTCTGCGCGGAGATATACCGCTCCGACCTCGGACGGCTTGAGGAGATAGCTCATGAGCACGGTGTAAAGCTGACCTGTACCGAGCAGAGCTCCTTTTCATCGGAGATAATGCGCCGCCGCAGAAGATACGGTCTGATTATCGGGCTTGTGCTTGTGGCAGCGGCTTCGCTGTTCTTTTCGGGAACGGTGGTCACTATCGACATACAGGGCAACGACAGGATAAGCGACTCGGTCATACTTGCCGCCCTTGATGAGCTTGATATCCGCCGCGGTACGCCGTTCGGGCAGATAAACTATGTGAATTGCGAGAATCAGCTTCAGCTCATGGTGGAAGGATTGTCGTGGGCAGGTATGCACAGGACGGGGCACAGGCTCGTTGTCGAGGTCACGGAGCTTGTCGAAAAGCCCGAAATGGTACATTCGCGGATACCGTGCAATCTCGTGGCTGAGCGCGAGGCGGAGATAGTCGGTACGTCCGTGCTTGACGGACAGCTCATGCACAAGGTCGGTGACTATGTGATGCAGGGAGATATGCTCGTGAGCGGCGTGACGGGTGATGAAACGGGGCACACCACGCTTCATCATGCAATGGGTACTATCATGGGAATATACAGTGACGAAGTCATATTTACAGGCAAATTCGTGCAGGAGAGACTTGTCCCGACAGGCAGGACGGACACGCGGAGCAGGCTGTGGCTTTTCAGCCTTGACATTCCGCTTTATATAGGCGGTAACAGCTACGACCTCAGCAGGAAGGAGACCACATCTGTACCGCTGAGATTATTCGGAAAGACGCTGCCGATAAGCCTTGTCCGCAGCAGATACACCGAATACGAGCGCACTGAGACGGAGCTTACAGGCGGGGAGCTGAAAGACGTGCTTATGCAGAAGGTGTATATCTACGAGAAAAACTTCCTTTCAGACTGCGAGATACTGGAGCGCAGAATATCTTCCACAGAAAAAGACGGTACGCTGACACTTGATGTTGCGTACCGTCTGAAAGGCGATATTTGCTCCCAGAGGGAGATACTGATTAAATAGTGGGAAGTAACGGTCAGTCAGCACCATTCATAATGCCGCTGAGAATCGTGTCGTTCCATTTCTGTGTGCCGCGGTCGTAGATACCGAAGCCGTCCTTGCCTGTGCGGATGCCGTTGTCCCATACGAAGCACTTGATGCCCTGTGCTTTGGCTGCGGAAATGTAGTATTTATAGTAGTCGGCACGGGTAGCATCGTCTGCTACTGCAACACAGCCAAATTCGCCGATTATCACGGGAGTACCGCTGCTGACGAATTTGCTTTTCAGCTTTGCAAACCTGCTGTCAAGCTCTGATTTTTCGGAGCTTCCGAATGATGTGTTCTCTCCGTCAGCAAATTTCCACGGAGCGTAGTAGTGCAGTGAAATGATGATGTGGCTGTCGTTCGGTACAACTACGTCATTGATGGCGATATCCTCAGCAGATGCGGCATAGCTTGTGATGATGAGCGTTCTCTCGGAGTTGTTGCCGCCTGATTTTCTTACGGTGTCCACGAAATCCTGCTCGTACTTGTTGATTATCCTGCGCTCGTCAGGAGTACCGCCTGTCCACTCGGCAGAGCTTCCGACAGTTCTCGGCTCGTTCATGCCCTCAAAGAGAAGGCGGTCGCCGTAGTCCTTGAATTCAGCGGAGATCTGCTCCCATATCTTTTTGAGCTTTGCGCTGTCGCCTGCATATTCTGAATCGCTCGGACCGAACCAGAGGTAATCATCGTGGTGCATATTGAGTATAACGTACATATCAATGTTGTACGCATAGTCAACGACCTCTTTTACACGTTCGAGCCATTCCGTCTGTATCTTGTCCCCGTCGATATGCTCGTCCCAAGTTACGGGGATGCGTATCGCGTTGAAGCCTGCGCTGCGGACACCTTCTATCATCTCTTCGGTGGTTTTGAGGTTGCCCCAGCCTGTTTCGGTATTGATGCCTGTTTTGCCAGTGTTATAGCTGTCGAGAGTGTTGCCGAGATTCCAGCCGACATTTATGCTGTTTACTATTTCAGCCGAGCTGCGGAAGCCCGTATCTGCTGAAGCAGCAGGCTTGCTGTCGGTGATAACGGGTGCGGGAGCGATTCCGTCACCGCTGTATTTAACGGTAACGCTGTCAAGAGTTACCGCAGGCTGCTCGCTCCACCAGTATCCCAGCACAAGCTCACCGTCCTCTGCAATGTATTTTTTAGCCTCCTCCGGCACGAACCATGTCAGTTCGAGGGACGAGCTGTCCGTAAAGACCGCTGTATCGGGCGATTTGAAGCTTCCCACTGAGGAGCTGTACCCGAAGCCGCCTGTATATTTTCTGAAGCCGCCTGCCGCACTGACGCTGAATGTCACCGCCTCGGGGACAGCACCGACGGGAAGAAAGTCTGCCGTCGGGACCTTTATCGTGTTGTCGGCATCGCTGTAATTGACGCTTCTGCCGACAGGAATAGTGACTGTACCGTCAACGGGAATATCGCGTGTACGCTCGAAGGTACATACGACCTCCTCGATGCGGATACGCTGTGCGCCGCCCCACCAGTAGCCGAAGAGCACTTCTCCGTCAGGGGTGATATAGTCGCGGAGCTCAGCAGGTACGTCCCATTTTATCTCGCCGTAGGCACCCTGCGTGGGAGCAGTGAAGTCACCGGTCTGATACCAGTTTTCGTTTGTGGCTGAAGGGCAGTCGGCAGAGACCGATATGCCGCAGCCGCCCTTGAAGTCTCCGATATTCAGTCCGTCATCGGAGTAGATTATGAAGGTGAAGGAGGATATTTTGTCGCCTTCTTCTATAAAGCCTGAAAGCGGCAGCTTCAGCGTGTTGCTTCCGTTGTCGCGGAGTATCGAGGTGCTGACAGTCTGCTGAGTCGCGCACTCGGCGGAGACAGTCTCCACGGGGCTGATATGCTCTGTGGGAGCTTCTGTTGCAGGCTCGGTTTTATGTTCAGTGCTCTGCGTGCTGTCCTGTATGCTGTCGCCTGAGCTTTCAGACACGTCTGTATCGGCAGGAATGTCCGTGATCCTGCCGTATACGTTTGCAGCAAGCAGCAGACACGCTGCCAGAGCAATGATTGAGATAGCTTTTTTCATCAAGATCAAACCCCCGTTTCATCCGAGCGAATCAATATATGCTGATTATAGCACATATTTCACATTATTGCAACGCCTGCCGGAAAATTTTGATAAAAATTATAAAAGGAATGATATGGTCATACGGAATGATATTCCTGCTGTCCTGAAAAAGCTTGACAATTTGGGAAAGATATGGTATTATTATCCCGTTGTATTGTATCCTCTCAGGAGGAATAATAACAAGGAGGAAAATTTAATATGAAAACAAAGCTCAACACCAGATCAATGGTACTGCTCGGACTGCTGCTGGCGATCGTGCTGCTGTTCTCGCTGACACCGATCGGCTCTATCCCGATAGGACCGCTGGTCATTACTCTGAACATCATCCCTGTTGCCATTGCAGGCATCGCACTCGGACCTGTGGGCGGACTCATCGTCGGAACGTTCTTCGGAATATTCAGCTTTTTGCAGTGCTTCGGAATCGGACCGTTAAGCTCGATGGGAGCTGTATTTGTTGAGATCAACCCGTTCTTCGCATTCATTCAGAGAGTCATTCCGAGAGCGCTTGACGGCTTCCTCGTAGGACTTATCTATCAGGGCATGACAAAGCTGAAGATAAAGAGAGCCTATTATGCGGTGGCAGGTCTTCTTGCCGCTGTATTCGGACTTGCGTCATTCCTTTCAGTTATGCAGTTTGCGTTCTCACATTCGGAGAAAGGCAGCGACGGCAGCAAGGTATGGGTGAGGGATGCGGCTCTGGAGAATCTCATGTCCTCCAAGGGGCTCATCATTTATATATGCATTGTTGTTGCACTTCTGCTTTTCGGCATCGGCTATCTGCTCGTAAGCGGACAAAAGCTCTCGCGGATGCAGGTATCATGCGCTGTAACAGGCTTCTGTTCGGCGTTCCTGAATACAGTTTTCTTCATGTCGGCACTCGTTCTGCTTTTTGGAAGAACAGATTATGTAAAAGACCTCATAGAATCAAAGGGAAACGGAAATGTCCTGCTGTTCGTGGTTGTATTCGTGGGAGTCAATGCGCTGTTTGAAATGGTGGTATCGACTGTGGTAACTACCGCTGTCGGAACTGCTCTCCACAAGGCAAAGCTCATTGAGGGACCTGCTGACGAAGTAAACGTCAAAGCAGCAAAAAAGGCTGTCAAGAAGGCTGAAAAGGAGCTTTCGGCTGCTGAAAAGGCAGAGAAGGAAAATGCTAAGGCAGAAAAGGCGGCTGAAAAGCTTGCTGAGGCTGCTGCAGATGAAACTGAAAACACTGAAGACTAATACGATACAACAAGCCTCCCTTGCGGTTAATGTCATTACCCTTGCGGGAGGCTTTTTCATGGGCGTAAAAGAAGCAGGCGGTCCGTAAGCGCAGCCTGCTTCTTTTATAAATAGGTGGTGTGTATGAAATTGGTGATGTCGGTTATCATTACTCGCTTATCATAATAGAAACGCGGTTCTGGATTATCTTGGCAGTCTCGGCAGCGGTTTTTTCACCTGCAAAATATGCCTGTATCTCCTCATCCACGATGTTGGCGACCTCGGAATCATACATCATCATTCCATGTACGTTCGCATTGTAGACGAGATCCTTGATGTATTCGCGGTCTTCCTTGGAAAGATTGGGGATCTTTATCTTCTCGCCGCCGATCTCCATAGTGTTGTCCTCGTACTGTTTCTCGCCGTTTTCGTCCAGCCAGTACGGATCTTCCATAGCGTCGTCGAGCTTGACCTCAAATGCTGACTTGAGAGACGGTATTCCATAGGTGTTCTTTGTCTGATAGTCCGCGGTGAAGAATCTGCTGATGAACTTCCAGCACTCGTCCTTGTTGGGCGAATCGCTGAGGATGGCGAAGCTTGCGCTCTCGTTTACTGCAAGGCCGGTGCCGTCATCAGAGGGATAGCCTGCAAGGGTGATGTCCTCTCCGAAGGTGATAGTTTTGGCATAGTTAATATCTCTCAGGGAGCCGAGCGATACTGTTGAGATGAGAGCCTTGTCGTTTCTGATAAGAGTCTGCTGTTCCTCGTAATATGCGTTGTATTCTTCCTCAGTCATGTTTTCCCAGTCGATCTGTACTTCTTCGGCGGGGAAGCGGTTTGAGAATTCGAGGAGCTTTATGAATTCGTCCGAATCGTAGTTGCAGGTGCTGTTCTGATAGTCAACGAAGCTCATATTGCTTGTCAGTGTGTTGAATACGACTGACTTGGTGCTGGACCATTCGGTGAGCTTTGTGCCCTCGGGGAGCTTGTTATATGTCTCGATGAGATCGTCCATTGTCCAGTTTTCCTTGTCGGTGAACTTCTTCTTTACTGCAAGTGAAGTAATACCGAATGAAGGAGCGATAGAGTAGAGCTTTCCGTCTTCCTCACAAGCCTTGAGTATGGTAGGCATGAGGTCGTCCTTGGATACTGTCCCGTCTTTGCCGAGGTAGTCATACAGGTCAACGAAAACGCCTTTGTTGGTTAGTCCCTTGATGACTGCTACTTCACTGAAGAATATCATGTCAGGTGTGTCGCCTGCGATGATGTCATGCCTGAGCTGCTTTGCAGGAGTGTTTGTACGTGTTTCGCCATCGTCAGACCACTCGTAATACTGGTCGTAGTCTACCAGCTTTATTCTGTATTCGTCGCTTTCTTTATTGAAGCTGCTGACCTGCTTCTTGAAGCTGTCATCACCGTATGCGACTGCTATCTTGATGATAGTCTTGTTATCGAGCTCGGAGGCATCACGCTCTGTGATGCGGTAGAAGCCTGTGGCTGTCGGATCGTTGTAGTCGTTGATGAAGGCGACGAATTCGTTGTTTCCGATGCTCATGATCGCGCCGATGTTGTCGCCGTTGAGGTCGGAGTCCTCCCACAGAGTGAGCTGCTCTGAAGAACCGTTGCTCTTGACACCGTACAAGCCGTTGAAATTTGAGGCGTAGTATGCGAAATCTCCTTCGCCTGAAAGGAGCGTGCTGATACCGTCATCATCAAAGTCTTCAAGAACGATCGCTTCTGCATCGATCTTAAGTGATTCTGAATCAATGGTGCCTATGCAGTTGTTGTCACCGTTCCATGACGAGAATGCAACGTTGCCTTCGGGAGTGCCGCATATCGCGCCGATCCACAGATCAGACGGAAATTCGACCTGTTCTCCGAATGTGCCGTCGGTATTCAGTATGCAGTACTTTTCATTTTCTCCGCCGATGTATGCAAGTGCGCGTTCGCGGTCGATAGGAGTAACGTTTCCGAGGTAGGGAGTGACCTGCGAATCCTCCGAGCCTTCAAGGAAGCTTGCCATATCCACCACAGCGTGTTTCAGTTCCTTGCCTGTGCTGTCGAAGGTGTAGATATAGGTGGTCACAGTTGCATCGTCATTATATGCATCCCAGTCGAAGCTTTCGTAATCAAAGTTCGGATCGTCCCAGTCCGGTATCTTTGTATCGCCGTGGTCGGTAACAGTGATGATCTCGAAGATAGTACCGTCAACAGCCGCGTTTGCAACGCAGTAGAGCTCCGAGTTCTCTCCTCTCTTGAGCTCGGGGACTACCTCATCGAAGTTTTCAAAGCTGAGGTCGGTGATGTACATGTGAGCCTCGTTGTTGATATCGCTTCCTGTGATAAGGACGTTGTCTGTCGTGCCGAGGCGTGTGATGCGGTTGATGTATTCGATGTCGGGAGTGCTTCCGAACAGCTCGGCATTGTAAGAGTGCTTGATGACCTCCGATGCGGTCTGCTTGGGCTTTTCACCCTTGTTTCCATTTGCACCTCCGCCCGGGAACGAGCATGATGCTGCCGAGAGAAGGCAGACTGCCGAAACCGAGGCGGCAATGGTTCTGAGTACGGGATTCTTTTTCATTTCGATTATCCTTTCGTGTATGATATTATATGTTTGCTTTCCTTTGTTTGCGGTCATAAGCCGCTTTTTTGTGCTTTTCTATCAGAGCCGATATGAGCGAGCGGCTGTGCTTTCTGAGAAAGCGGAAGCCAATCCATATCAGTGTCAGAGCAGTAAGTATCGGTATCACGAAGCAGGCTGTGCGCCAGAAGTACAGGGGCGCGAGTCTGAACTCCACGATGCGTGAGGCATTCTCCCAGTACGGGAAGGTCACTGTATCCTTGCGGACGGCAAGGTCAGAGCGCTTTTTGTACGCCTTTGCCAGCAACGTCGGTGAGAAGCGTTCTGTATTGTTGACAGCATGATAGCTGCCCTTGTATGTATCCTTGAAGTAGTCGTTGACCGTATTGTAGGCGAAGTTCTTGACGGGATCATACATTATGCATTCATAGCTGGTTATTTTCGTGAGCTTGTGTGCAGTGTTCATATCTCCGTCAGTCATACCGCTCACCTGAGGCAGGGACGCCGCACCGCTGTATGAGATGTACACTCTCGGAGCTTCGCCTGCCGTACGCTTTTCGTATTTATCGGTCGGATCGTCGATGACTCCCGAGATGTAGAACTGAACGCCGTCAATATAGATGAGCTGACCTGCGATATTGGGCGAGCCGTAGAGCGTCCATGCGAGAGAGCGTTCGATGACTGCACCGTCCTGCATGATGTCGCTGTCGGAGAAGTATGCGCCGCTGAGCAGTCTGAAATCGCGGAAAAAGAAGAAATCTCCGCCGACCGCAGTGAGCTCGGCAGCACTTCTGCCTGTGGAGTCACAGGTGACATTTCCCGAGCCTATGGGCGTACTGTAAGCGTCAGGCGTTTCGGGTATGCTTCCGTCAGGGCGTGCGGCAGAGGAACGCAGCGCGTCCTGTATCACGGAGCGCAGAGCGTACATACCGTCAGTGGTGAAGCCCGAGTCCTCCGAGAAGTAGCAGCTTATCTGCCTGCTTTCACCATCTCTGTCCCATTTCTGTGCCGATCGGTTCCAGCTCTGTGAGCGGGCGGCAGAGCTTCCTGCAAGTCCCAGCACCAGTGCTGCACCGAGAGAAAGCACGTTAATGGCTGCAACGGCTGTACAGAGCAGAGGTTTTTTCAGTTTCATAGCCTCACCGCCTTATTTGTCCTTCATGCGGACCTGATCCTTTGGCGAAACGGGCTTGCTTGAGGCAGTGATAATGTATTCGCCGTAGCCGAGATTGCCTGATACCGCGCTTGAAGTCTCGTCAGATGCAAGCACCTCAACGGCTACGCGTTCAGCGTAGTAGCGGTTTCCGAGAGGGGAGCTCTTTGATACGACCGTGAGGACGAAGTCGCCGTCCTTGTCGTGACCGATCGCGTTTTTGGGAACGATGGAGTCGTAATTGCCGCCGCCGCACGGGATCGACAGCTCTATATATGAGCCTGAATCAACGTCTCCCGTTATCGAGAACACGAGTATGCGGTTCTTTGAGCCGGGGACAGTATCATTCTTTATATCGGTGAGAACGGCTTCTGTTCCGCCGCTCCAGTTGTTGACCACCTCGGCGGTGATGCCCTTCTTGATCTTTTTTGCCTTATCGGCTTCGACGGTGATCTCTGTGGTGTAGCCCTCATCTGCGAGGTCTACTGTCATCACGGGCATTTCGGGAACAGTGGTGTCGCCGGGCTTGACATTTATCCCCGACACGATTCCGCTGTACTTGGATACAACATCGACCGTACCCGTTTCCTTTCTGAGCTTCTCCACCTTTTCACGAGCCTTATCGACAACCTTCTTTTTTGCTCCGATGTCAAGGTCGTTCATTTTCTTGGTGTTTTCGTCGGACTTCTGAGTTTTGCCGAGGGCGGTTATCATATTCTCAAGATCACGCTGTTTTGCGGTTATATCGGCGTTGAGTTCATCAATGCTCATACCTGCGCCTGCATTGTCTGATTCGTATGCACTTATCCGCGCCGCATAGAATTCCGCTTCTGTCTCTGCATCAGCGAGCTTGTCGGCAATTTCGGAGCGGAGAGCATATTTCTCTGTTTCGTATCTGTCACGAGCCTCATTGCGTGCGGTCTCCTTTGCTTCCATATCAGCTCTTGCGGCTGCTATCTCATCTTCCGAAGCGGCTGAGCCGTCGGCTGTGAGAGCGGTGTATACCGTGCAGGAGCTGTTGTAGTCCGCCTCTGCCGTATCAGCTTCGTTCTTGACAGCAAGAATGTCGTTCGTGTACTCGGCAGGAGCTGCGATGTACTCGTCGGAATCTATTGCCGAAATGACGGACTGCAGCTTGCCCTGAAGCTTTGTGTAATACTGGTTTTCGGTCTTGTCGTTCTCGTACTGCTCCTTTGCAGCCTTTGCACCGCTCAGACCTGCTGCGGCAGTATCGCGCTTTGCGATAGCGTTTGCGAGGTCTTCGCGCGCGTTCTTTATTGCCTGATTTTCGCTTGAGTAGTCTGCGGCAGGAGTAAGCAGCGACTTCTGATAGTCAAGCTCAAGCTGCTCAAGCTCGTCTTCGGCAGCGGTAAGAGCTTCGGTATCGCCTGCGGAGACCGTAAAGAGCACATCGCCCTTTTTGACCTCCGAGCCGTTCTTGCAGTTGAGTGTGTCGATGGTCTTGTTGCCGTCAACTGTGACCTCCCAGCTCTGGTTAGACATTACCATTCCGCTTCCGCGGATACGTTCCGTGAGCTTGCCCGAGCTTGTTCTCTCGGAGGTTATCTCCGCGAGTGACCTGTTCATAATGGTGTTCGAGAAGAAGGTCAGCACCAGCATCACTGCAAGGAAAATAATGATGATGGTCTTGATTATCTCGCGCCTTTTTCCGTGGTCTTTTATTTCTTCGCCGCCTCTTATTTCGTCGGCGGACTTTATTCTATCTTTATTCTCGTCCATTGTGTCGTTCTCCTATAAAATTCTATCAGCGTTATCCCTTTATGCCGCCTGAGTAGGTTATTCCCTCCACGAGGAAGTCCTCACCGTAAAGGAACATCAGAACAGTCGGTATCATGTATACTGTTCCGACAGCAAATGCAAGCCCAATATCGCCTGTGTTAATTTGTGAGAGGAACACCGACAGGGGATGCAGGTCGGTATTCTTCATAAGCACAAGCGGCTGCTCGACCATATTCCAGTAGTCGATGAATACAAGCATTGCAATGGAGATTATCGCACTCTTGCAGAGCGGTACGTGTATCTTTGTGAGTATCTGAAGCTCGCTTGCGCCGTCAAGCTTGGCTGCCTCGACGTATGAGACGGGTATGCGCTTCATGACCTTGGTCAGCAGGTAGATGCTGAACGGAGAAAAAATGCCCGGCAGTATTATTGCCCAGCGCATATTGTCAATGAATGCGGGCACCTTTTCAGGCTCGGATGCGAATATCGAAGCCGCAGTATCCCTGATGAAGTCGGCAACGAGAAAGTTCGGTACAAGCGTGACCTGATACGGCATTATCATAAGTATCAGATAGGCAAAGAATATGATGCTCTTGAATTTGTTCGGATACCGTGAAAAGCCGTATGCTGTAAGTATCGCAAGAAGCACCTGAAACACCGTTATCGGCACTGTGAGTATCACCGAATTCCAGAATTTCAGCAGGTAATCGGGACTCTTGAAAAGCACGCTCGCATACTGGTCGAATGTGACCTTGTCGGGGATGAATTTCAGATTGACGTTCTCGGAAATAAACACCTTTTCGTCATTCGTCATATTGCCCAGCATTGCACCGTAGTTGGCGGTTATCTCGTTGGATGTCATGAACGAATTGGCTATGGTGAGTACCGTAGGCATAAGAAAGAGAAGTGCGGTGATACCTGTGAACAGCATAACAATAATGTCGAAGATGCGCTTTTTTGTACGTCTGCTCATCAGTTCTCCACATCCTTTCCGAAAATGTTCTCGGCAATCAGGAGGATGGCGATGATGACTATCATGACCAGTGCAAAGAGAACTGCCGCCGCGGAAAGCTTCTGATAATCGAGGCTGTTGAACGTGTTGTTCATGAAATGCTGGAGCATATACATCCTGTCGTATGGGTGGTCGCCCGTAAGCAGGTAGACCTCGCGGAATATCTTGAACGAATTGATAAGCGAGAGAATAAGCACAAATACCACAGTAGGGGAGATGTATCTGAGCTTTATGTGGAAGAACTGATATATCCTTCCTGCGCCCTCAAGCTCTGCAACTTCAAGGATGTCCTTCGGGACAGCCGCAAGAGCCGACATGAACAGTATCATATTGTAGCCGATGTTTTTCCACAGAAACATTGCTATGATAATGAGCTGACCGTAGTCGGACTTCATCCAGTCGATGTTCTGTATCCCGAACAGTTCGAGCACCTGATTTATCGTGCCGTGATTGTGGAACAGGACCTGCCACACCAGTACGACCGATGCGGTCGGCACCATTATCGGGCTGAGGAAAAACGTTCGTATCACGCTCTTGTACGGGATATTGCGCTCCAGCAGAGTCGCAAGCCACAGAGAGATGATAAGCGCGAGAGGTACGGATATGAGAGAAAATGTCGAGGTGTTGAAAGCTGCGCTGCGGAAAGCCGAGCTCCCGAAGAGCCGCCTGTAATTCTCCAGACCGACAAACTGAGCCGTGATCGGATTATTTATCACAGAATAGTAGATCACAATGCAGAATGGTATCAGGAAGAAGATCAGCACGCCTGTCAGACTCGGCAGCACGCAGAGGTTGCTGAAGATGCGTTCACCTCTTTTGCCGCATTGTCTGTTTGGTTTCTTCATGGTATCACTGTCCTTTGCTGAAATATTATGTCAGGAAGAAGTGCTTCTGTATATAAGTGTCGTTCAGTCGGAAAAAAGACGAGATTCTGCAAAAAATAAATATTTAACCTTTGCAGGAATATTCATTACAAGTATAATGATACTACGGAGTTAAAAAAGTGTCAATGGATTTTTTGAATTTTTTGCATATTTTCACCTGCTTTTCGTAATTTGCAGACTTGTGTGAACTGCTTGCGCAGATGTCGGCGAAAAGCAGCAGATAATGAAGCTGTGAACTTTATTCGGGAACGACAGTGTTAACCATGGTTAACACTCCCAACCTCAGGCATGATATGATGTATATGTGTTGCGATTCGATGCACTGACTGCTTTAACGCTCAAAAGCCACTTGACAAGCTGACGTTTTTTGTGCACTTTGACTTTTTTAGGCGTGCGCTCTTGACAGACATTTTTCACTGTGCTATAATATTACCTGTTGAAACTTTGTATGCGGGTGTAGTTCAATGGTAGAATGTCAGCCTTCCAAGCTGAACACGTGGGTTCGATTCCCATCACCCGCTCCATGTCAGGCGTGTATTTGCGATCCCGCAATGCCGCTTGCTTTTGTATGTACAGCATCGTTTTTTATGCGCCTTTAACTCAGCTGGATAGAGTAACTGCCTTCTAAGCAGTAAGCCGCTG
>JAKSQV010000050.1 GCA_024403935.1 Ruminococcus sp.
GGTCGGACTCTGCAAGGGCAAGAAGCTGTACGATAAGCGTGCAGATGCGGCGAAGCGTGATGCAAAGCGCGAGATAGACAGAAACATCAAGATACGTAATCAATGATCAAGAGCTGAACAGAACAGTCTGTTCAGCTTCTCTGTGTATTAGGGGGAATAATTATGCTGAAGCGTTTATTTGCAGCAGTCTGTGCAGTTGTATCAGCAGTAATGCTGACTGCGTGCAGTATGACTGCTCGTGATCTTCATGAGGTCACCCACAGGATTGAAGTTCCGCCGAGGATGCTCTTTCTCGGGGACTCCATAGCAGCAGGATACGGACTTGATGGCTACTCTGCCGATGACCTGTATAATTGCCGCTCATACGCGAATATTCTTGCGGGGAATTATTCATCTGAACTGAAGGATGAATGCGGCAATGTTATGGTCAATAAGGCTGTATCGGGAGAGACCTCGGCTGAACTGCTTGAACTGATAAACAGCGGCGAACTTGATGAATACCTTGCCGATAGCGATGCAGTTGTTGTGTCTATCGGAGGAAATGATCTGCTCGGGCTTATATTTGAGCTGATGGAAAACCTGGGGATATCCTCCGATGATTTCAGCTTCAATTTCAAGAATATCGACATTTTCGGAGCAGCGGATGCTTTTTCGACAATGGAATCACAGGCAAATGAAGCACTTGACGGGTTTGAAGCCAATCTTCCGCTGATCGTTGAGGAATTGAGCTCGCGCACGAATGGCACGCTCTACTTTCAGACGCTGTATGATCCGCTCGAATACTTTGAAAAAATACCAAGGCTGACAAAGTTTTCGGCAGAAAAAATAGGCAGGCTGAATACGATAATCAGGGAGCAGGCTGAGGGACACTACAAGGTCGTTGACATTGCTGAGAAGTTTGCAGGACAGTCGGAAACTGTGACTAATATCAAGAGCTTTGATATTCACCCGAATTCTATCGGTCATCAGCTTATCGCCGACAGTATTGATGAATCGTTCCGCGAAACGGGCTTCACATATACGACCGAGGAATACGGTGAACAGTACATAACCCGCGAGGGCTATATTGCGATCATTGTAGGAATAGTCCTGTCGGTTTTTGCAATGACACTTCCTGCACTTCTTGTCGGCGGACTTGTACGCGGCAAAAAAGAAAAGTAATACGATAAAGTGATGTTTATGTGCTGCGGCTGCTGTAAGTATTGACACAGAGCCGTGACAGTGATATAATAAATATATCTTCAGGGCAGGGTGAGATTCCCTACCGGCAGTAAAGCCTGCGAGCCTTTGGGCTGATTCGGTGTGATTCCGAAGCCGACGGTCGTTCATTGAACGTGCTGCATTTTTGCGGCAATAGTCCGGATGAGAGAAGATGTCACATATTCTGTGATAACACGCGCCCGGAAGTCTGTGCTTCGGGCGTGTTTTTTTGGAAGTGATATTATGCATGAACAATTCATGAGAGAGGCGATCTCACTTGCTCTGAAGGGGATGGGTCATGTCAGTCCCAACCCTATGGTCGGAGCAGTAATCGTTCGGGACGGTGAGGTGATAGGCCGCGGATACCATAGAAAATACGGTGATCTTCACGCAGAACGTGCAGCATTTGCAGACTGCGAAGCACGCGGCATAGATTGTACGGGCGCAGATATGTACGTCACGCTTGAGCCGTGCTGTCACCACGGTAAGCAGCCTCCATGTACCGAAGCAATAGTTGAGCACGGTATCAGGCGGCTGTATTATGGTTCGTTCGATCCCAATCCGCTCGTTTCGGGAAAGGGAGCAGAAATGCTGCGTGAGAACGGCATCGAGACAATAGGTGGAGTTCTCCGTGATGAATGTGATGCGATAAATGAGATTTTCTTCAAGTTCATAACAAAGCAGCTTCCGTTTGTCACAATGAAGTATGCAATGACAATGGACGGGAAGATCGCCTGCCGGACAGGCGAATCGAAATGGATAACCGGTGAGGAAGCACGCGAAAACGTTCAGCGTGACAGATTAAAGCACGCAGCGATAATGGTCGGTGTCGGAACTGTACTGAAAGACGATCCGATGCTTACGTGCAGGCTTGAGGGCGGACGTGATCCGATACGTGTTATTTGTGATTCACGGCTCAGAACGCCTCTTTCGAGCAGGATAGTCTCAACTGCCGCGGTAGTACCAACGATAATAGCGACGCTTGTAAGCGATACTGCGATAACAAAGCCGTATACCGACAAGGGCTGTACAGTTCTGACACTCAGCGGAAAGGACGGCAGAACTGATCTCAGACAGCTTATGAGATCACTTGCTTCGCTCGGGATAGACAGTGTTCTTCTGGAGGGCGGCGGTGAACTCAACTGGTCAGCACTTGAAGCAGGCATAGTTGACAAGGTGCAGACATATATTGCTCCGAAAATATTCGGCGGAGCAGGTGCGAAGTCGCCTGTTGCGGGGATAGGTGCAGATAAGCCTGATAATGCCTTTATGTTTGAAACCGTTTCCGTTAAGCATTTTGGTGAAGATATACTTATAGAAAGCAGGGTTAAGAATGTTCACGGGGATAATTGAGGAGGTCGGCAGAGTAACAGGCATACAGCACAGCGGCAGCAAGTCATTCATTCGTATCGGTGCACAGAAGGTGCTCGGAGATGTCAGGCTCGGTGACAGTATTGCGGTGAATGGCGTCTGCCTGACCGTTACGGATTTCGATGCTGAGTCCTTTCAGGCTGATGTTATGAATGAGACACTGAGCCGTTCGTCGCTCGGCAGTCTGCGGATAGGAAGCCTTGACAATCTTGAACGTGCTATGGCAGCAGGGGGACGCTTCGGCGGACATATCGTCTCGGGACACATTGACGGCTGTGGAAGGATAACCGACATAAAAAATGATGGTATCGCCGTATGGTACACTGTTTCTGCTGACAGGGGCATCATGCGGTACATAGTTGAGAAAGGCTCGGTAGCAGTCGACGGCATAAGTCTCACGGTCGCCGTTGTAACGGAAAACAGCTTCAGTGTTTCCGTTATTCCCCATACAGCAGCTCAGACCGTTCTTGGTATGAAAAAATGCGGCGACACGGTAAATCTTGAAAACGACATCATTGCCAAGTACGTTGAGAAGCTTGTCGGAGAAAGCAGCCGCAATGGCGGCGTATCAATGGAGCTTCTTGCGAAAAACGGCTTCATATAATGCACACAGACGGATTCTGTGCTTATGTACTATATTTCAGAAGTAATGAACAGGAGGAATCAGATGTTTGAATACAATACGGTGGAGGAAGCTCTCGACGCACTCCGCAATGGAGAGATAATCCTTGTCACCGATGACGAGAGCCGCGAGAATGAAGGGGATATGATATGCGCCGCTGAGTTTGCGACTACTGAAAATGTAAACTTTATGGCAGCACACGCTAAGGGACTTATTTGTATGCCTATGAGTGCGGAGCTGTGTGACAGGCTTCATCTGCCGCAGATGGTAGATTACAATACCGACAATCACTGTACGGCGTTTACTGTCTCGATAGATCATATCAATACAACTACCGGAATTTCCGCCGAGGAGCGCGGACTAACAGCGAGAATGGCTGTTGATGATAACGCAGGACCTGATGATTTCCGCCGTCCGGGACATATGTTTCCGCTTACAGCAAGGAAAAACGGCGTGCTCGAGCGTGAGGGCCATACAGAGGCAACGGTAGACCTTATGCGTCTTGCAGGACTCAAGGGCTGCGGTCTCTGCTGTGAGATAATGCGTGATGACGGCACTATGATGAGAACTGCCGAGCTTCAGGAAAAAGCTCGGGAGTGGGGACTGAAATTCATTACAATACAGGCATTGAAGGAATACAGAAAAATCCATGATAAGCTTGTTGAGTGCGTGGCAGATACGAAGCTTCCTACCAAATACGGTGAGTTCAGAGCGCGCTGCTTCGTCAACAGACTCAATGGTGAGCATCATGTTGCACTTGTAAAAGGCGACATCGGGGATGGAGAAGATATACTCTGCCGTGTTCATTCCGAGTGCCTGACTGGTGATGCGTTCGGCTCGCTTAAATGTGACTGCGG
The DNA here is from genome assembly GCA_024403935.1 of Ruminococcus sp. Classification (GTDB taxonomy): domain Bacteria; phylum Bacillota; class Clostridia; order Oscillospirales; family Ruminococcaceae; genus Ruminococcus. Next base: position 4,051 of record JAKSQV010000050.1, read on the forward strand.
ACAGCAGTTTGCTTCCGCAATGACTCAGATCGAGAAGGAGGGCAGGGGAATACTGCTCTATATGCGTCAGGAGGGACGCGGCATCGGACTTGTCAACAAGCTCCGCGCATACGAATTACAGGACGGCGGCATGGATACCTTAGAAGCCAACCTTGCACTCGGTTTTCCGGGAGATATGCGTGAATACTACATCGGAGCACAGATCCTACGTGAGCTTGGATGCAAGACACTTCGCCTGCTTACAAACAATCCTGAAAAGGTTTACGGACTCAGCGGTTTCGGACTCGAAATAAAAGAGCGTGTACCGATACAGATGGATGCTACCGCCTATGACCTTTTCTACCTCAGGACAAAAGCTGAAAAAATGGGACATATTCTCAAATACTGAGAATACCGACCGTAAATATATTTTAAGGAGAATGATTATGAAAACTTATGAAGGAAACCTTGTACCGAAGGATGTCAGGATCGGAATTGTTGTTGCACGATTCAACGAATTCATCACAAACAAGCTTCTCGGCGGAGCTGTTGACACACTCAAACGTCACGAGCTTCCTGAGAACTCGATAGATGTCGCATGGGTGCCCGGTGCATTCGAGATACCGCTCATTGCCTCAAAAATGGCTAAAACAGGCAAGTATGACGCTATAATCTGCCTCGGAGCAATAATACGCGGCAGCACTTCGCACTACGACCTTGTATGCAACGAGTGTGCCAAGGGAGTAGCACAGGTATCGCTCAACAGTGATATTCCTGTTATGTTCGGAGTAATTACCACTGAGAACATCGAGCAGGCTATTGAACGTGCAGGCTCAAAGGCAGGCAATAAGGGCAGCGAATGTGCTGAAGGCGCGATCGAGATGATAAATCTTATCCGCGAGATAGAGGACTGAAACGAAAGGCACGGTGCATAGAAATAGAAAAGAACCCGTTCATCAGCAGATTCCGGAGAAAATATATCGGGAACAGCACCTTCTATAAAAGCGTGCTTGTAATGGTCGTGCCGATGATAATGCAGATGCTTGTCACGAATTTTGTGTCAATGCTCGACAACATAATGCTCGGGCAGGTCGGTACAGATCAGATGAGCGGCGCGTCCATTGTCAACCAGTATATTTTCATATTCAATATTTCGACGTTCGGAGCCGTATCAGGTCCAAGCATATTCGGAGCGCAGTTCTTCGGCAAGGGTGACAGCAAGGGACAGATGTATACGTTCCGGTTCAGGCTGTTTGTATGTTTGATATTGGCTGTTATCGGAGCTTTGCTGTTCCAGTTCCTTGATGATGAGCTTATCACACTCTATCTGAGCAAGGACGATTCTGCTGAACAGATAGCCGCAACGCTGAGCTATGGAAAGACGTATATGTCGATAATGGTGTTGTCACTTATACCGTCAGCTATACGTCAGGCTTACGCGAGCATAGTCAGCGAATGCGGTCAGACAAGAGTACCGATGACTGCCTCTGTCATTGCAGTAGCAGTAAATCTTGTGCTCGACTATGGTCTTATTTTCGGAAAGCTTGGTATGCCTGAGCTTGGAGTAAAGGGTGCAGCGATAGCCACTGTTATCGCAAAGGTCGTTGAAGCAGGAGTGATAGTGGTATGGGTACACGCCCACACCTCACGGTGCAGGTTCATCATCGGCGCATACAGAGGCTTCGGTATACCTGCCGCGCTTGCACTCACCATAACAAAAAAGAGCATACCGCTCCTGTTAAATGAATTCCTATGGGCAGCTGGAATGTCCCTTATCGCACAGTGTTATTCTGTACGCGGACTTGACGTTGTTGCTGCAAGGAATATCGCTACAACTATCACAAATCTGTTCAGCACCGTATACGTTCAGCTCGGCGTATGTGTTTCGATAATCGTAGGAGCAAAGCTCGGAGCTAACAAGCTGCGTGATGCGCGCGACACTGATAACAAACTCCTGTTTTTCAGCATAGCAGCAGCAGTTATCGTAGGTGCTTGTCTGCTGCCGGTAGCGGAGCTGTTTCCGCTGCTTTACAAAACAGGGGATGAGGTGCGTGAGCTGGCGACATATATGATAGTCGTTTCAGCACTGTCGTTTCCCATGATGGCATATACGAATGCCTGCTATTTTACACTGAGAAGCGGAGGAAAAACAGGCATAACGTTTCTGTTCGATTTTGGTTTTACATGGGTGATAGTGATACCTGCCGCACTTGTACTTGCATATTTTACGGATATCCCGATACGTCCGATGTTCGCAATAGTGACCTTTGCAGAGATAATCAAGGTCGTGATCGGCTTTTTCATGGTCAGGAGCGACGTGTGGGTCAACAATATTGTGGATGATAAAATATAGTCATACAGAAAATAAAAAAGCCTCCTGCGGATCTGATGAATACCGCAGGAGGCTTGTTTTTCTTTTATTCCTTTACAGTGAGAGAACTGAATGCATTGTCAACGACCTTCTTATCGGGTGAGCTTGTAAATAGGCTCACAACAGGCACGATAAGGATAGAAACTATCATTGCGAATGCACCTGCATTGATAGGAGAGAGGAGATTGAGCGGACAATTGAGTGCGATAACGTCGGCTTTAAGTCCGTCAAATGCGCTGATACCGAGGCTGAACAGCACCATGTGAGCAATGCTTATACCCACGCCTGTGAAGAAGCTTGCCCAGCAGGCTGCCTTTGAAGCTTTCTTCATGAATAAGCCGAAGAGGAAAGGCCCGAGGAAAGCACCTGAGAGTGCGCCCCATGAATAAGACATAAGAGTGGATATCTGAGCGTTCTTGTTGCAGGCGATAACAACAGAGATGATAAGGAATACTGCTATGAGAATTCTCATTGTAAGCATCTGCTTCTTATCACTGAAGTTCTTGATGCGAGGCTTGATAAGGTCATTCGTGAGAGTCGAGCTTGATGTAAGAACGAGTGAAGAAAGAGTTGAGAGCGATGCTGAAAGAACGAGTACGATTATGAGTCCGATAAGGATGTTCGGCATTGCCTGTTTGAGCAGCTCGGGTATCATCTGGTCATAGATGGGCGCACCGTTTGCGTCAAATGCTGCGCCTGTTGTATCATTGTTGTAGAGACGTACAAATCCGCCTGTAAAGTAGCATCCGCCTGCAACTACAAGTGCAAATATCGTTGAGATAACAGCACCCTTTTTGATAGCATCCTCGTTCTTGATGGCATAGAACTTCTGTACCATCTGAGGAAGTCCCCATGTACCGAGCGAGGTGAGGATAACAACTCCGAAAAGGTTGATCGGGTCAGGACCAAAGAGTGAGCCGAGTGTTCCTGATTCGGTTTTGGAATCCGAGATGTTGTTGAGAGCATCAGCTGCCTCTGCAAGTCCGTTCTTTCCGGAAACGGTGAGAGCAACAACTGTTCCGATGCCTATGAGCATGATGATTCCCTGGAAGAAATCATTGAGAGCTGTTGCTTTATAACCGCCGAGCATAACGTAAGCAGCTGAAAGCAGAGCCATAAGAGCGATTATGTAAATGTGTCCGTTCTCGCCGAGATCGAATATCATTCCGAAGAGCTTGGAAAGACCGTTATATACAGAAGCGGTGTATGGGATAAGGAAGATGAAAACGATTAGTGCCGATACAGTTTTGAGAGAGGATGAATCAAATCGCTTCTCAAAGAATTCGGGCATTGTTCTCGCATTCAGGTGGTTGGACATCAGACGTGCTCTGCGTCCGAGAAGGAAAAACGGGATGAGACTTCCGATAACGGCATTTCCAATGCCGACCCACGATGCAGAAAGTCCGTACATCCAACCGAACTGACCGGCATAGCCGATGAATACGACAGCGGAGAAATATGTTGTTCCGTAAGAGAAAGCCGTCAGCCACGAACCGACGTTTCTTCCTCCGAGAATGAAGTCATCACTTGATTTTGTGCGCCTTGAGGTGTAGATTCCGATACCGACCATTATTGCGATATATAGCGCAAGTACAATAAAGGTTGCGGTTTTTGAGGCCATAAAGCCACGTCCTTTCATATAATTTAGCTGCATAATCCTGTAAAGCTTTAAACAGATAAAGTGCTCTGAATATATTATATTACATCTTAGCAGACTTGTCAACACCTGAAGAATTATTTTAATAATTTAAGTATAAGATATTTAGATAAATATGTAAAATATATCTAATCTTATAGTGCGCCCCTTGACAAGAACAACGAATTAATGTATAATATTACAGGTATCGAGGTGTGGCTCAGTTTGGTAGAGTACTACGTTCGGGACGTAGGGGCCGCAGGTTCAAATCCTGTCACCTCGACCAGTTTAAAAAGCTCTGTATTCCCTATTCTTCGGGGAGTACAGAGCTTTTTTCTTTTGTGTTTCAGTAGGGCAACAGCGGTCAAAAACAGTAAAAAACAGTCAAGTATGGGTGTCAATATGGGTGTCAAACCGACCGCTTGAAAAATTCGTTGAGCTTGTCTATCTGCTTAACCTTGTGCTGAGAGTCCAAGTGGGTGTAGATTTCCATTGTAGTCCTCTTGCCAAATAGTAACACACTTTCGTATGATAGCAATGTATGAATATGGAGAAGTCCGAACAAAAGAACAAGACAGACTATAGAAGAGATCAACAAGTCGCTTGGTATTACGGATATCCGTGAGGATATAACACTTGTAGAGCAGAAGTACGGTATGTTTGACAGCTATCCCGCCGAGAAATGCGCTGAATTTTTTCCTGTCGAATGGAGCGAACATCTCCGACAGAAAAACAATTTTGGTATCAAAAATACTTAAAAGTCTCAATAATTCTCTTTTTTATTTTTTCGTGTTTGTAAAAAATATCTTGAACTTTGTCCTGTGCGGTTGCAATCTCTGGAATAATGTGATATAATAGTAGAACATTCAACTATTTGAGAGGGGCAACGATGGATTATCAAATACTCAATCTCCTGTTCCGCTGCAACAAAGAGTTCAGCCATGAGAAAATTCGTAAGAAGGAATTAAGCGATACTGAATGTA
>JAKSQV010000051.1 GCA_024403935.1 Ruminococcus sp.
CCATCCACATTTCTCTGGACCACAACGTGGATCATAAGTCTGGTAGTTTGCTGTTTTTTTAGTACTAACATACACATTATATCATTGAAATATGCTAAAGTCAATAGTACCGATAGGTTCTAAAACCAAAATCGGCAGACTTTACAAATCACGGAGATGATATTTGTGTACTTTCAAAGACTGCGAGACCTGCGCGAAGATATGGATATGAATCAGACACAGGTCGCCGAGCTCCTCCATACAAGTCAGACCGTCTATTCCCGCTATGAGCGCGGATTTCAGACCATTCCCGTGGAACATCTTCTTATTCTCGCAGATTTTTACAAGGTCTCGACAGATTATATCCTCGGCAGAACAAACAACAAGGCTGTAAATAAATGAAAATCCCCGTCTGAAATTCAGACGGGGATTTCTGTTACATCAGAGCCATTCCACAGTTCCCGGAGGCTTTGAAGTTATATCATACACTACGCGGTTAACGTGCTCGACCTCGTTGCAGAGGCGGTTAGACACGCGTGCAAGAACGTCATAGGGAATACGTGCCCAGTCGGCTGTCATGAAGTCGTCGGTCGTAATGGCACGGATAGCGATAAGGTGCTCGTATGTACGGTGGTCGCCCATAACTCCTACAGTGCGTACATCGGGAAGCACTGCGAAAAACTGCTTGAGCTCGCTTTCAATGCCGCTCTTTGCTATCTCGTCACGGAAAACTGCGTCTGCTTCCTGCAGTACCTTTATCTTGTCCTCGGTTATCTCGCCAAGTATACGGACTCCGAGTCCCGGACCGGGAAACGGCTGTCTCCACACAAGCTCATGCGGTATACCGAGCTTTTCGCCTACTGCGCGGACCTCGTCCTTAAAGAGGTCGGCAAGCGGCTCGATAACGCCGTCAAAGCTTATATCCTTGGGCATTTCGACCTTGTTGTGATGAGTCTTGATAGTTGCTGTCGAGCCATTGCCCGATTCATTTCCTTTGCCTGATTCGATACGGTCAGGATAGATCGTTCCCTGAGCGAAGAATCCGCCGTCAGCTTCCTCGCGTATCTTATCCCAGAAAACCTTGTAGAATTCTGTGCCGATTATCTTACGCTTCTCCTCGGGATCGGTAACGCCCTTGAGAGCTGTGAGGAACTGTTCCTTACAATTCACGCGTACGAAATTCATATCAAAGAGACGAGTGAAGGTATCCTCAACGAAGTCTCCCTCGTCCTTTCTCATAAGTCCCTGATCCACGAACACGCAGGTAAGCTGCTTTCCGACTGCACGCGAAAGAAGACCTGCTGCCACTGAGGAGTCAACGCCGCCCGACAGACCAAGAACGACCTTTTTATCGCCTATCTGCTCACGGAGCTTTGCAACAGTGGATTCAATGAAGTCGTCCATTACCCAGTCGCCTGTAAATCCGCATACTTCGTAGAGGAAGTTGTGAAGTATCTGCTTGCCGAACTCGCTGTGGGTTACCTCGGGGTGGAACTGTACGGCATAGAGCTTCTTCTCGGGGCACTCGAATGCTGCACACGGGCAGTCCGCTGAAACAGCCTTTACAGTGAATCCCTCGGGAAGCTTGCTTACGAAGTCGGTATGGCTCATCCATACGATGCTCTTTTCGGGAACGCCGCCGAACAGTGCGCCGCCTGTCTGCTGTATCTCGATTTTTCCGTATTCGCTCTTCTCACAGCTCTCGACTTCTCCGCCGAGGGTGTATGCCATGAGCTGGCAGCCGTAGCAGATACCGAGTATCGGTATACCGAGGCTGAATATCTCTGCTGAAATATGTGGTGAAGTCTCATCATAGACACTGTTTGGTCCACCTGTGAAGATGATTCCGTCAGGAGCAAGCTCACGGATTTTTTCGATAGGTGTGGTGTAGCTGAGTATCTCGCAGTATACCCCGCATTCACGCACCCTTCTCGCTATGAGCTGGTTATACTGTCCGCCGAAATCCAGAACGATACAAAGTCGGTTTGCCATAGGTTCCTCCTTATTTTCCGCATTCAAGGCTTGTGTCTTGTTTTCGTATAATATACATTTATTATGCCATTTTTTTGTTTTTTTTGCAAGGGGGTACTGCAGATTTGTCAGTATATATATTTTTTATTGCAAAATGTTCAGAGCAGTTTTTTCAGATCATCTCCTGCTGACGTTCAGAATTCAGCTTTTTCTCCGTACATCTTGCCTTTTCCGCGAATATATGATACAATAATATCATACTTTTTTAATAAAAGGAGCTTACTGATGGAGATAAACGATAATATTCACGGCTTCACCGTGACAAAAATACGCAAAGCAGAGAGCATTTCGGGAAACCTTGTTGAAATGACTCACGAGAAATCAGGCGCACACCTCGTCTGGCTCGACAACGGAGACGAAAACAAGCTCTTCTCCGTTGCATTCAAGACTCCTCCTACGGATGATACAGGCGTGTTCCATATCCTTGAGCACTCCGTTCTCGGCGGCTCTGAGAACTATCCCGTCAAGGACCCGTTCCTCTATCTGCTGAAAAGTTCGATGAACACCTTCCTTAACGCAATGACATTCCCCGACAAGACGATGTATCCTGTATCAAGCCGCAATGACAGGGACTTCATGAACCTGACAGGCGTTTACCTCGATGCAGTTTTCAAGCCGCTTATCGGCTCTGTACCCGAGGTCTTCTATCAGGAGGGACACCATACAGAGTGGCGTTCCGAAGATGATACACCTGTCTGCAACGGCGTTGTATATAACGAGATGAAGGGCGTGGAAGCTTCGATATACAACCGTATCGATGAAGAACTCATGACCATGCTCTATCCTGACACCTGCTACTGCTTCGAGTCGGGCGGCAGACCTGCATCTGTCCCCGACCTTACATACGAGCAGTTCGTTGCTGCCTATAAGCGCTATTACCACCCGTCAAATTCGTATTTCTATCTTGACGGAGCAGTAGATATAGAGCCTGTTCTCGGGCTTATTGACAGCTACCTTTCCGAATACGGAAAAAGCAGCGATGTCATAGAGATCCCTGTGCAGAAACCTGTTGCTCCTGCTGAAAAGACCTGCTGTTATGAGATAGCTCCCGAGGAGAAAGAAGCAGGTCACACGCACATCGCTCTCGGTAAGATCATGTGCTCGTGGGACGACATGGAAAAGGATTTTGCGTGCAAGGTTCTCGCCGAGGCACTTGCAGGCTCGAATGAAGCACCGCTCAAACGCGCACTTCTTGACACAGGTCTTTGCCTTGACATCTCATTCGGACTTGAGGACGGCATTGCTCAGCCATACGGTGCTCTCAGGATATTCAACACCGATATGGAGCACGCTCCCGCCCTGCTCAGCACTGTCCATGAAACTGCTTCCTCCCTCGTAAAGAACGGCATAGGAAAAGCTGCTCTTGAGGCTGCGATCGACAGATATGAATTCCGCACTATCGACCAGCGTGAGCCGAAGGCTCTCACGCGCAGCATAAGCTGTATGGATTCATGGCTCTACGGCGGTGACCCGATGATGTACCTCGACTGCGGCAGCGTATTTGATCTCCTCCGCAGCAGGCTTGATACAGACTACTTTGAAAAGCTGCTTGCCGAATGGCTTCTCGACGGAAACGGTGCTGTAACATTGTATATGCTTCCGTCACACACCTACGGCGACGAGCAGAAAAAGGCTGAGCAGGAACGCATGGATGCAGAGCTTGCAGCTATGTCCGAACAGGAAAAGGCTCAGCTCATCGAACTCAACCGCAAGCTTGACGAATGGCAGGCAACTCCGGATACGCCTGAAAATATAGCCACTCTCCCGACTCTGCCGCTCTCGGAGGTCAGCGAGCTTCCGCTCAGCTTCATTACAGAAAAAAGAACCGAAAACGGCTTCACGGCGCTTCGTCATCCTGCACGCAACAAGGGTGTCTCATCGGTCAGCCTGTATTTTGCAGCGGCTGACTTCACTAAGCAGGAGCTCGGACTGCTTGCTGTAATGACCGACCTTATCTCCGAGCTGCCCACTGAAAAATGCTCGGGAGCAGAGCTCCAACAGCGTATCACAGGCACTCTCGGCAGACTCAGCGTAACCACATCGGTATACTCAAAAGATGGTATCATCGACGTATGTACCCCGTTCCTGACAGTAAAGGCAAGCTTCCTCGACCACAACACCGAAAAGGCTCTCTCGCTCATCGGCGAGCTTCTCACAGAAACACTCTATGACAGTCCCGAACAGATACGCGAGATACTCCTCCAGTGCGATGAGGATATGAAGCAGGACATCATTGCCAACGGTCACCGCATATCAATTTCACGCGCAAGGAGCGGAATGTCAGCGGAATCGGCAATGAACGAATATCTGGGCGGATATGAAGCATACAGGTCACTCCACGCGTCTGCAAAGCCGTCCGATGACGAGCTCGACAGTCTCATCAGCGGATTCAAGGGAATTGCAGCCAAGCTCTTCTGCAAGTCACGTCTCACTGCAAGCACTGTCTCGGCAGACGAGCTTCCGCTTGATGCACTTGCAGATATGCTTCCTGAGGGAACTGCTCCTGCGTGTGAGGTCACTTCATTCAGACTCGATACTCCCGAAAAGCAGGGTATCATCATCCCCTCGGGCGTATCATATTCTGGTGCAGTCCTCCCCGTCTGCCAGACTGACAAGGCACTGTGGTCGGTACTCTCTGTCCTCCTGACATACGAGTATCTGTGGAATGAGGTGCGTGTCAAGGGCGGAGCATACGGAACGGGCTTCGGCGTGAATAACCTCGGTGAAGCGGCGTTCTACTCCTACCGCGATCCTTCACCGTCAGGTGCTCTCACCGCCTATTCCGATACGGCTGACTTCCTGAAAAGCTACTGTGCTTCAAAGCCGGATATAAGCTCATATATAATCAGCAGCATTGCTCAGAAGGAGCCGCTTATGTCCGACAGCACCTACGGCAGTGTCGCTGACGAGATTTACTTCCGCGGTATCTCGGAGGAAAGCCGCCGCAATGTCCGCAGACGTATGCTGTCACTGACTTCTGACGACCTGCTTTCAGCAGCAGAGCCGCTTTCAAGTCTCGGATTCAGATGCGTAGTCGGTTCTGCCGAAGCAATAGATTCCTGCGGGGACGGCTTCGTTTCAAGCTCAATATAATCGCTGACAACCGCATATACAACAAGCAGCCATGGAGAAGCAACAGCTTCCCTATGGCTGTTTTTTATATGGCAGCACCTGTCAGTATGCTGCTCTAAATAAAAAACAGGCTACCGTGCCATAAGCCTGTGGGCTTATGGTCGGTAACCTGCGAATTGCCGAAGGGGCTCCCCTTGACGGCATAAAATATGTTAGAGTGTAGGTTTGTATTGATTATGCTGCCTTCAGAGGAAGATCAGAAGCAGAAACTGTACCTGCATCTACCTTCTGGATAACAAGTGCATCATTGGCTGTGATGCCTGCAACGCCGTCAACATCGCCGTTGACCTTGCCCTGCGGCTTGAGCTCGTACTTATCCTTGTTTGCGATGCTCTGGAGAATTGCAACAGCATCAGCAAGTGAAAGCTTGCCGTCTGCGTTTGCATCGCCGATAACTGTAACAGAAAGACCGCTGTCGGAAGAAGTTGTTGCAGTTGTTTCAGTAGCAGTTGTAGTAGTTGTTGTGGCGGTTGTTGACTCGGAAGTAGTTGTACCTGCGGGCTCAGAGCCGAACTTGTAGCTTACCATATCCACAAGCTCAGGCTGGTACCAGATCTGGCACTCAGCGGACTTGAGATCTGCGGGGAACTTACTTGAAGGAATAGCAACAGTGAGATTACCGTCAGCATCTGTTGTGCCTTCCCACTCAACCTGCTCCCAGCCGTCACCGTTGAAACCGACACAGCCGTTTGTAAGAGTGTTAGGCTCGCCCTTGAATTCAAGGAGGAGGTTTTCGCCCTCGGAGAATTCGATCTTGTACTTCTTGGTCTTGTCAACGGGTACATCGATCTTGACCTCAGGAGCGTTAAGAATAACCATCTTCTCGATGTTTGTTACCTTGTCAGTTCTTGCCTGCATGTGGTTAACTGTTGAAAGGTCATTCCATGCAGCAGGGAGCTGCTGGTCAACGAGGTAGTAAGCAATGCCGTTCTCCTCGTCAACGGTATAGGGCTTGAATTCTGTCCAGTTGCCGTATTCAGCATCTGAGAATGCAAGCACGGGAGTTGTGCCTGTGTACTTGATAGCAACTTCCTTGCCCTTGAGATCATCCCATGAGATCTCAGCACCGGGAGTGGTGTTCTCGTAGGTCTTGGACTTGGAAGCGTCGATCTCGATAGCTGTGTCTCTGAATACCTTGCCCTCTGAAAGATCCTGATGCTTGTACTCAGGAGCCTTTCTCTCGCTGCCCCATACGATGGAATCATCGTTCATGATCTCCATCATCTTGTTGATAATGGGGAGGCTTGCCTCGTGCCACTCACCTGTTGTACGGTCTACATAGCCGTGGCACTCGCCGGGATCCTTGGGATTGGATACTGTATTGTTGTCCCACAGACAGCAGGGAATACCATACTTCTTTGTAGTTGTGAAATACTGAGTAGTCCAGTCTACACGAGCCTGAGTATTGCCGAAGTTTGAAGTACCCATCTCACCGATGATTACAGGGATATCCTTCTCAAGGAATGTCTTCTGCATACCTGCAAGGATATCGGAAAGGTTCTGTGAATATGCGCCTGTGAATACTGAGTGGTCAGCAACAGCGGTATTCATTGTGAAATCATAAGGTGTATATGCGTGGATAGAAACAGCAACGAAGTCATCATCGGGAACGTCAACTGCTTCAAGGAACTGTGTCTCTGCGCTTGCACAGTAGCCGGGGAGCATAAGAAGACGAGTCTTTGCGTAAGGACCGTCCATGCCTCTTATGAGGTCTACAAAATCGTGCTCAAGCTTATTGATGACATCGCACTCGGGAACTGCCTCAGCAGCCCACCATTCATGAGGCTGGCCAACAGCACGAGGCTCGTTCATGCACTCAAAGATGAGGTGCTGGTCATAATCCTTGAACTCTGTTGCTACCTGTGTCCATATTTTCAGGAGCTTTGGCTGGATCTCGTCATAGGCGTTCAAAAGATCGCCTCTGTTGATCCAGTTCTCGTGATGTACATTGAGGATAATGTACATATCGTTCTTGATACCGTAATCAACAACTTCCTTGACACGCGCCAGCCACTCGGGATCGATGTTGTTGTCGGCATCAAGGTGCTGGAACCATGTGGTAGGAACGCGGACTGTGTTGAAGCCCTTAGCCTTGAGAGCCTTGAAAAGTGTCTCATTAGCCTTGGGGCATCCCCATGATGTCTCTGTCTCAAGACCTGCATGGTCAGCGTCAATGCTTTTTTTCGGATCGTTCGGATCAGGCATTGAAGCCTTTGCGTCGAGTGTGTTTCCGAGATTCCAACCGATCTTCATATTTTCGGTGATCTCGAATGCAGTCATGGTATCAGCTGCAACTGCATTGTCCATAACATTGATGGACGGAACAGATGTGAACACCATAGCCATTGAAGCCACAGCGCTCACAGCTTTTGAGATAAATTTGCTTTTAAGCATAAATACCCTCCCATTTCATTTGTAATTTTTCCATTCGGCGACACAGTGCAGGAAGCCGCCGCGGCGTATTGCCCATACTGATTCTATCATATTGCCCTAAATAAGTCAAGCAAATTTGGCAGATTTGCACATTCCTCGGGCGTAGAATTATCGCAAAATCTTTTAGTCAGAATGCACAAGGAGCAGAGACGTTTTCAGTGTATGTTGCAACATATATATTGCCATACAGTTAATATGTTTCCTCATTTATCTTTTCGCGTAACATAAAACGACCGGCAAAGGTCGCCCTTGCCGGTCGCTTATTATCAGTTGATAGTTGAATGACTGTGAATGTAGAATTCCTCCTGACTCGGCTGCCAGTGCTTTTCCTTCGGCGGGAACTGTGCGTCGAACTCCTCAACCGCCTCTGTATCGTCACACGGAGCTTCTATGTCAGACGGGTGGAAGAACCACTTCCTGCCGTCAAAAACACCATCTGAAAGCTCTTTCACGAGAAGTGCCGCCGGGAAGATGTCTCCCTCAAAGCAGACATTGCACTTCTTGCAGCTTTTATAGCCGCGTGCAACGTAATTGTCGGGGTTGCCGAAGTTTACAACAGTATCATAGCCCATATCCTTAGCGATCCTGAACGTGTGTTCAAGCAGAGCCTTTCCATAGCCCTTGCGCTGGTATCCGGGAAGCACACACAGCGGTCCCATCATAACGATGTTCTTCTCATTTCCCTGCTCGTCTACGAGCTTTGCTTTGCTGTACATTACCACGCCGATTATCTTTCCGTCAAGTTCGATAACATGATCGAGCTCGGGAATAAATGCCTCATGGCTGCGCATGGTATGGATGAAGTAATGCTCATTACAGCCGGGATTGCTGAGATTCCAGAACGCCTCACGGGCAAGATTCTCTACCTCACGGTAATCATTTTCGTTTTCTCTGCGAATGATGTAGTCATTATTATTCATTGTTTTTCCTCCTGAAATTGTTGACAAGACACGGGAGGCTTGTGTGGATAGTATTCGCAAACCTTCCGCTTACGCTGCTATCTCCGTTCTCATCGTATTTTTCAAACACTTTCTCCTTTATAATTTTTGCGGCTCATACCGCTGATTACAGTATATCACATTTATCTGCTGCTGTCAAGAAATGCATTGCAGGCTTTCGGCTGATTCCGGTCATGTACGTCAGCCTGACCGGAATACTATTGCAAATAATTGCAAATCATAGTATA
>JAKSQV010000052.1 GCA_024403935.1 Ruminococcus sp.
GACAACTGCGATTCCCCAGTCGTCCCTGTTTTCTACCTGTTCGGGGCTTTTGCCGATATGAGCGCCGCTTTCTATTACGCAGTCGCTTCCGACAATGGAATATTCTACAACTGCGCCCGATCTGATAATCGTACCGGGCATGATTATGCTGTAGTTTACGGTCGCGCCCTCATCCACAGTAACTCCGGCAAAGAGAACGGAGAAGTCAACTGAGCCGTCAACCGAGCTTCCCTCTGCTATCATTGAGTTCTCGATGTTGGCGTTGTCGCCGACATACTGAGGCGGACTGTAACTGCTTCGTGAGTATATCTTCCAGCTCTTGTCGTAGAGATCGAGCGGAACGCTCGGGCTGAGAAGGTCCATATTTGCCTCCCAGAGCGAATCGAGAGTACCAACGTCCTTCCAGTAGCCTTCAAATTCGTAAGCAAAGAGTCTCTGCTTGTTACGGAGCATGGAGGTGATGATATCCTTGCCGAAGTCCTTTGACCACGGCTCGCCGCGGTCGCGTTTTGCATTTGCATCTTCTTCGTTTTCGATGAGGTACTTCTTGAGCTTGTTCCAGCTGAAAACGTATATACCCATTGAAGCGAGAGTCGATTTCGGCTCCTTGGGCTTCTCAACGAAGTCTGTTACCTGATTCTTGTCGTCACATATCATGATGCCGAAGCGTGAAGCCTCAGCAAGCGGAACATCTATGACAGAGATGGTGCAGTCAGCCTCGTTGGCGATATGGAAGTCCACCATTTTTGAGTAATCCATTTTGTATATGTGGTCGCCGCCGAGAACAACAACGTACTCCGGATCATATCTTTCGATGAAGCGGATATTCTGGAATATGGCGTTAGCAGTGCCCTCATACCATGAAGCACCTGCCTGTGTTTCGTACGGCGGAAGAACGTGAACGCCTCCGTTGAGCTTGTCAAGGTCCCATGGCTGACCGTTGCCGATGTACTCATTGAGCACAAGCGGCTGGTACTGAGTGAGTACGCGGAGGGTATCAAGGCCTGGGTTGGTGCGGTTTGAGAGCGGGAAGTCGATGAGCCGATATTTGCCGCCGTAGGGAACAGCGGGCTTTGCAACGTTCTTTGTCAGCGCATAAAGTCTGCTTCCCTGACCGCCTGCAAGAAGCATTGCAACGACCTTTTTCTTAGTGTACATATTTTTCCTCCTGATTTTGGGTCTGTATTATTTGTCTGCTGCGGAGGCTTTCTTCCGCTTTGCAGGAGCTTTTGTCTTTTTTTCGGCAGCAGGCTTCGCTGTTCTTTTTCTTGCGGGAGCAAGCTTCAGATACATTACCGACAGCGGAGCAAGCGTGAGCGAGATGCTGTCGTCAAATCCGTGCATACCTATTGCCTCCGATTTGTAGGACTTTTCTGAAAGTCCTGCGCCGCCGAATTCGGTTGAATCGGAGTTGAAAACGACCTTGTATGTTCCCTTTGCGGGGATTCCTATTCTGTAATCGCGGCGTTCAACGGGAACGAAATTGCATACAGCTATTATCTCCTCACCGTTGTCATCGATACGTCTGAATGCAATGACGCTCTGTTTGTAGTCGTCATTGGATATCCAGCTGAATCCGCCCCACGAGTCGTCGTTCTGCCACATGGGAGGATTCTCGGCGTAGAATTTGTTGAGCTTCTCGTTGAATTTGAGCAGATTGCGGTGAGAGTCGAAGTCAAGCAGGTTCCAGTCGAGCTGTCCCTGATAGTTCCATTCGTTCATCTGACCGAATTCCTGTCCCATAAAGAGGAGCTTTTTGCCGGGATGTACCATCATATACGCGAGGAATGCACGGTATGAAGCGAATTTCTGGTCGTATTCACCGGGCATTTTATTTATCATCGAGCACTTTCCGTAGACTATTTCGTCATGCGAGATAGGCAGGATATAGTTCTCGGAGAAAGCATAGAAGAAAGAGAATGTGAGCTTGTCATGGTTGAATGAGCGGTATATCGGGTCAAGGCTCATATAGCTGAGCATATCGTTCATCCAGCCCATATTCCACTTGAAGTTGAAGCCGAGACCGCCTGTGTCGGTCGGTTTTGTAACGAGCGGCCATGCAGTTGACTCCTCTGCTATCATGAGTGCATCGGGGTGCTTGGAGAACACAGCTTCGTTGAGACGTTTCAGGAATGCAACGGCTTCGAGGTTTTCGTTGCCGCCGTTGATGTTGGCAGCCCATTCGCCGTCACGCCTGTCGTAGTCGAGATAGAGCATGGATGCGACTGCATCAACGCGCAGACCGTCAACGTGGAACTCATCAAACCAGTAGTTTGCACTTGAGATGAGGAATGAGCATACTTCAGCCTTGCCGTAGTCAAATACTCTTGTACCCCATGCCTTGTGTTCCTTTTTGCGGTCATCGGTATATTCATAGCAGCAGGTCCCGTCAAACTCGTACAGACCTGCGGCATCCTTCGGGAAGTGAGCGGGCACCCAGTCGAGAATAACGCCTATCCCCGCATCGTGGAATGCCTCGACCATTGTGCGGAAGTCGTCGGGAGTTCCGTAGCGCGAAGTCGGAGCATAGTAGCCTGTTACCTGATATCCCCACGAGCCGTCATAGGGGTATTCGGTCAGCGGCATGAATTCAACGTGCGTATAGGACATTTTCTTGAGATAGGGGATGATCTCCTTGGCGAATGTGACATAATCCATGTACACGTCGCCGCCGTAGTTCTTCCACGAGCTCAGATGTACCTCATAGATGTTGACAGGGCTCTTGTATATGCTGGTGGAAGCTTTTTTTGCGTACCAGCCGTCATCCTTCCACTCAAAGCTGCTTTCATAGATCTTGGAGGCAGTGCCCGGGCGCGTCTCAAAATGAGAAGCATAAGGGTCGGACTTGAGGAGTATACTGCCATCCTTGGTCTCTATGCTGTATTTGTAAGCATCGAACTGTTTCAGCTTGGAGATCTCGGTTTCCCATACGCCGTCAGCGATGAGGTGCATCGGATTCCTGCTTCTGTCCCAGCCGTTGAAGTCGCCTACAACGGAAATACTTACAGCGTTAGGAGCCCAAACTCTGAACGTATGGAATATACCCCTGCCTTTTTTTCTGCTGTGAACGCCAAAGAATTTCCAGGCTTCGTAGTTTTTTCCCTGATAGAATAAATAAAGCGGAAAATCGTTGGGATTGTTTTTTAATACAGACATAATTCAGCCTCCTTTACTTAATATACATTTTAACAGATACGGCGTAATTATTCAAGCATTTTCGTAAATCAGCATAAAAATTCAGTCAATACGATAAATAATTGGGCGTTATTCTGTGCACTTTGTCTTATCAGATCAGTTTGGAGGAAGAATCAATTGTGATTTTGCACACACATTGTATATCCATATCAAAAATTCATATAGATTATGTATTTCTTAAAAATTTTACTCCGATAACAGTTACATCGTCTGCGTGACCGGTTTCGGAAAAGGCTGCCGATCTCAGTGCGGTTTCGCGGACTATCTCCTTTATGTCGCCGCCTCCGAGCAGGAGCTCACGGATGAAAGGCAGTTCGTTTTCGTTTATCCCGTCAGAGAAGGCAACGACCATATCGCCCTCACTGACCTCATAATCTGCCGTGCTTACTTCGGCAGCCTCATTTATCCCGACGGGGAAAGTCGGAGAAGATATCTTCGTGACTTCATTTCCGTGCAGGAAAAGAGTTGGTGCAGCTCCTGATTTTATCACTGCCATCGTGCGTGTATCAGGGTCAAATCTGACAGCATCGAACGTTGCGAATGATTCATCGCGTGACTTGCCGACCATGACCGAGTTGACCATTTTCACGGCAGCAACGCAGTCCATGCCTCCGCATACGAGTCTGCGGAAAAGTGCGATGACGGTGTGTGAATCAACAGCGGCACTCTTACCCGTACCCATACCGTCTGACAGTGTGATATAGCATATTCCGCTGCCGTCGGTGAAGACGGAAGTGCTGTCGCCGCTGATCTCAGAGCCTTCCGCACAGACAGATGCCGAATAAACTTCGGCTGTGTAGTCAGGTTTTTCGTAGAAGCTGAGACGCAGCTCATCAGCAGTGCTTACCGAAGCAGCGGCAGTCAGCCCGACAGACAGACCGTCTGAAATGAGGTCGCGTATGCGCTGGATGCTCACTCCCATGTTGTCGGAGCTGTAGTAAAGCTCGACAATGAGCCTGTTTGCGGCATTATAGCCAGCATATACGCGGATGGGGGCAAGACCGTGTGCGGAAAGCAGCTCGGTTATCCTTGCGGATTTCTGTCCTGAACTGCGTGTTTCACGTTTGGCAGCAACAGAGCGCAGTATCTCGCCTGTCAGCTTCATCTGCTCGTTGAGCAGGCTTCTGTCACGCGACCGTCTGAGCCGCAGCATCCGCTCCGATACTCTGAACAGGCGAAGCTGTTCAAGCTCCTCTGTCAGCTCACGCTTTCTTATGCAGCCCTGCGGAATATCGGGAGAAAGCTCGTCGGAGGCTTCGATGTCCCATCTGCGGCATCTGCTTTCAAGAGAGCAGCCCGTACAGACCACAGGCGCGGCGTGTTCTATGCCGCTTTCAGCCGCATTCAGTGCTGCCGAAAGCTTTACAGCGTCACTTCTTACCGCGTCAATAACATCTGAGAGAAAGCTGATGTGCTTATCAGAGGAACTGTCTGAGGCAGTGGGCATGACTGACAGACGCTTGTCCGATATGTAGGGAGCGGCGGCAAGAAATATACCTGTCCCTATCAGAACGCTCAGTGTGATGTCCGAGCCGTCACGCGGAGCTCCTGTGAATACACTCAGTGTGAAGCACAGTGCCCCGAAGACCAGTGCGTACAGGAGCGGACCTGCTTTTCTGAGCTGACCTGTGAACAGTGCTGCAGCAGGTAATACTGCCGCGGCAATACATTCACGCGGTGAGGCGAGTGCAGCGGCAAATACCGTCATTGCACCGCATACTGCGCCGCCTGTGCTTCCGTAGCTGTATGCTGCAAGAGCTGTCGCGGCGATACCGGCGGCTGCACCTGCATTTGCCTCGGGAATGCCGAGCGAGTAAAGCGACGAGGTGTACACCGTGTAAGTAACAGCATAACACATCCCTGATAAGCCGCTGAAGGATATGACCTTCTTCTGACTTATATCCGCAATAAGCACCGCTCCGCAGAAGGCGGCAAAGCCTGCGAGTGCGGCATAGAAGCCGTAGAATACCAGCTTCTGCGGAAGCTCTCCTATGAGAGCAGATACCGACATACCTGCGAGCATGACCGATACTGCGGTAATAATACCGCTTCTGAGAGGAGAGCTTTTTCCGCCCTCGAACAGGCGTGCAATGATGATAAATGCAGCCGCCGCAGTTTTGACGATGCCTCTGCCCACAGAATCCGTCACAACACCGTGAATGATGCTTCCTGCAAATGCTGCCGCCGCCCATGGAAGGCTGAGTGCTCCCGTGAGGGAGATGTCGGCGAACGATTCAGCCCCTCCGAGCTCCGTGCCTGAGAAGGCGAAGCCTCCTGCGAAGGAGAGAAAAAGAGAAAGCGCGGCTTTGACGGCAGGCCGCTGTATGGTATCCGATAGCTTGTTCATAGTATCACACTCCGAAATATTGATGCAAACAATTATATCACAGTGTGAGTGAATATTTTGTCGGAAAGGTGACGAACTTTTGCGGCGGAGAGCGTTTCTCACGACAGTATGTTCATGTCATTGGCGAGCTGTCGTACATATCTTTCAGCTTACTTATGGCACGCTTCTCGATGCGTGAGACGTATGAGCGCGATATGCCGAGCTTTTCGGCGGTCTCATTCTGCGTGTGCGGTGTTCCGTTGTAGAGTCCGTAGCGGTAGACTATGAGTTCAGTCTCACGCTCGTCAAGACAGCTTTCAAGAAAGCGGTACAGCTGCTTTGAGCGTATTGTTAACTCGACCTGCTCGTGTATATCCACGCCGTCGTCGATAATGTCGATAAGTGTCACGGTATTACCGTCTTTGTCGGTCTCAACAGGCTCATTTATGTAAATATCGCCTGCTGTTTTTCTTGCGGCACGGAAGTTCATCAGTATTTCATTCTCAATGCATCGGCTCGCATAGGTCGCAAATTTGGCTCCTTTGGTGTAGTCGAATGATGAAACAGCCTTGATAAGACCGATAGTGCCTACGGAGATGAGCTCATCCTGCTCTGCGGCGGATTGGGTGTATTTTTTCACGATATGAGCAACAAGACGCAGATTGTGTTCGATAAGCCTGTTTTTTGCGGCTTTGTCACCGGCGGACATCCTTTCAAAGCATTCTCTTTCGTCCTTTTTTGAAAGCGGCTTTGGAAAGATGCTCCCGTTATCGACATGGAGGGCGAAAAGAAACAGATTTTTCAGCAGCTCGGGAAACATGATAATCACCTCGGGAAATAATATGCGGAGGTGTTTGTACATTATTTCGTGAGCCGCTGAGTAAGAACGTGCGGAATTTTTGATTCTGCCATTGATATCAGGAAGTATCTGTGGTATAATACTGATATATGATAAACAGACTCTGAATACCGGAGGAAATGCTATGGACTATTCACAGGCAGTAAAACGCGCAGAGGAGCTTACCGGGCTTCTTGACAAATATACTTACCAGTACTATGTACTCGATGATCCCGAGGTCAGCGACTACGAATTTGATATGCTCATGCAGGAACTCAAAGCTGTTGAAGCCGAATTTCCCGAGCTTGTCAGCCCGTCGTCCCCGACACAGAGAGTCGGCGGCATGGCTTCCGGCAAATTTGCAAAGGTTGAGCACAGCGTACAGATGGCAAGCCTTCAGGATGTCTTTTCTCTCGAACAGGTGGATGCTTTCACTGCACGGTGCAGTGAGCAGCTCAATGCTCCGGAATACTCCGTTGAACCCAAGATAGACGGACTGTCTGTGTCTCTGGAGTACACAGACGGCGTGCTCACCCGTGGCTCGACACGCGGTGACGGATTCGTCGGTGAGGATGTCACTGCCAACATCAGGACTATCCGTTCGATACCGCTGAAGCTCAGGAATGCACCCGAATTCCTTGAAGTCAGGGGCGAGGTATATATGCCGAGAGCAAGCTTCTTCGAGCTTGTGGAGCAGCAGGAGCTTGAGGGAGAACAGCCGTTCAAGAATCCGCGTAATGCGGCGGCAGGCTCTCTCAGGCAGAAGGATCCGAAGATTACCGCAGGACGCAAGCTTGATATGTTCATATTCAATGTCCAGCAGGTGCGCGGGCATGAGTTCACATCGCATACCGAGTCACTGGACTATCTCCGTTCGCTCGGCTTCAAAACAGTTCCTTCATATAAGAAGTGCACTCAGGCTGACGAGATAAGGGCTGAGATAGAGCACATCGGCAATGCGCGGGCGGAGTACCCGTTCGACATCGACGGCGTGGTCATCAAGGTCAACGATCTTGCACAGCGTGACATAATGGGAGCTACTGCCAAGACTCCAAAATGGGCTGTGGCATACAAGTATCCGCCTGAGGAGAAGGAAACGATACTGCGCGATATTGAAGTCAATGTCGGACGCACGGGAGCTATCACCCCAGTAGCGGTATTTGACTCGATAATTCTTGCAGGTACGGCTGTTTCGCGTGCCGTACTGCATAATCAGGACTTCATAGACGAAAAGGATATACGTATCGGAGACACTATCGTTGTCCGCAAGGCAGGCGAGATAATCCCTGAGGTACTGCGCTCGGCAGCACATTCCGAAGGCTCTGTCCCGTTCAGGCTTCCTGCTGTATGTCCTGTCTGCGGAACACCGTCGGTGCGCGAGGAGGGTGAAAGCGTGCTGCGCTGTCCGAATGTGGAATGTCCTGCACAGCTTCTGAAAAATCTGATACATTTCGCCTCAAAGGAGGCAATGAACATAGACGGTCTCGGACCTGCAAACATGAAGCTCCTCACAGAAAGGGGACTTGTCAGCTCTCCTGCCGACCTCTATCAGCTCAGCAGAGAGAAGCTTGCGGTACTTGAAAGATTCGGGGAGAAATCTGCCGATAACCTCATTGCAGCGATAAACGCATCAAAGGAAGCAGGGCTTGACAGACTGATACACGCACTTGGCATACGAAATATCGGCAGACGTGCGGCAGTACTTCTGTGTGAAAGATTCGGCGACATGGACAGCCTGCTCGGAGCAGGAAAGGAAGATGTTGCGGCAATAGACGGCTTCGGTGACATTATGGCGGAGAGTGTTGTCTCTGCGCTCGGCGAGCCGCATCTGCGTGATCTTATCGCCAGACTCAGGGCAGAGGGAGTCAATATGACCTATACGAAGCAGAGCTCAGGCGATGACCGCTTTGCAGGACTGACCTTCGTGCTGACGGGTACTCTCCCGACTATGAAGCGTGACGAAGCAAAGTCACTGATCGAGAGCTTCGGCGGAAAAGTCTCAGGTTCGGTTTCAAAAAAGACGAACTACGTTGTCGCAGGCGAGGACGCAGGAAGCAAGCTGACAAAGGCTCAGGAGCTTGGTATAGTGATACTCTCCGAGTCCGAGCTGC
>JAKSQV010000053.1 GCA_024403935.1 Ruminococcus sp.
AATAACCGCGGTCGTCTTTTTCATTCATGAGCATATCAGTCAGGGTATGATACCACTTACCGTCAAAGCAGACCGCTATCGTACCGTCTTCCTCTTCGGAGGATTCGACAGTATGCTTATTGCCGTAATATGTGAACTGTACTTTTGCAGGCTTTTTCAGAAGTTCGTACAGGTCAAAGAAATCCAGATCGGCTGTATCCAGCGGCTTTAGTTGATAGAGCTTCCCTACAACGCCCTGCATCAGGCTGTAACTGCCGAAGAAAGCGTTTTCGCTTATGCACCACTCCAGCGACTCCTTAGCTTCGCTGAGCAACAGTATATCAACGATAGTTCCTGCAATTTCTCGTGAAATTCCATTTTCATTTCTCTGTCAGTTATTTTTGTCAGTGAGCTGAACAGTGCCCTGATAGATGAGATAAAGTCCCGTGCTCAGCAGTACAGAGCCTGCTATATCTGTCAGCCAGTGTACTCCCGCAACGGTGCGTCCCACCACCATAAACGCAGTGAATAAGACTGTAAACGCATATAGCACGTACCTGACGTTAGTATTTCTTATCCTGCGATGCACCTGAAAAGCCAGTGCCAGCATTACGCTCATAACAAGAAGCGTTGTTGAAGACGGATAAGAAGCCTCCATACGTCCTTCTATAAGTATCGGTCGGTAGTTTATAGGTATCATCTCAAATATGAGATAACTGAGTATCACAAGGATATAGTAAATACCAAGCAGGATAATATCCTTATCCACCTTGAAAAGGCTTCTCCGCTTTATGAGCTGAACCAGACCTACAACTCCGAATATCATACAGATAAAAATCGGAACAAGTCCAAGCCAGTCGGTGACAGTATATATCCACATATGAACGCCTGTCGTTTTATGGAACCATGTGTTCAGACTTGCTAAACCGATATCTGTTCCGTTCTGCCCCAATGCCTGAACATCAACTGTCTGTATCAGTACAGTCCAGACTGAAAAGAGTATCAGCATTATCATGCCTGTGATCAATGTTTTCTTTCCGTTCTTTTTCATAATTCCGTATTCCTTTCAAATGATTGCTTTTCGGCTGATCTCATGGTAACACGGGATCTGATAAAAGTAAAGCACCGTATCGTCACACTCGTGACACAAATCGTAACATCAGCGATGTTACGCCATTTGCAGCACCTCTGCCGATTCTGTCATCACGATTCTATTGATGACTTAAGGATGATACTATTATAACCGAAAGGTGAGATTCCGTCAACCCATAGTCTTGACCAGACCGTGCAGATATTTTATGATATCAGTCGGTGTATCATTGACGTCGATTTCTCAAAAATTCAGAATAGTTCTTCATACCGATTACACTTGATAGGATATGCACCTTCTCTGCTGCCACCGTTAGCGATTCTAAACGCCTTTTCGCCTTTCTTGCGGCTAATTGTAATCGTACTCTTATTATTAAGGCAACACCGCACAATTGCCTAAGCTTAATGACATTAGGGTATATCCCCCTTCTTGAATGCATACACTTCAAGAGAGGAGGCGCTTTATGAAAGACAAGATACATACCCAAAACAGCTTCAAGGCCGAGAGCGCTGAACAGCTCAAAAAGGCTGTAACCGCAAAGGTCGAAAAGCTCTTAAACAGACAGGTCAAAAAGGCAGGCTGACCATAAACGAAACACAATGAAGGTAGGTGAGGTCAATGCCAAAAGCCGCTATTTACTGTCGCTTGTCCATTGAGGACAAGGATAAATCAGAAAGAGACAACAGTGCAAGTATACAAAATCAAAAGGCTATGCTTCGTGACTACTGCCGCGAGCGAGACTGGGAGATATATGACATCTACGTTGATGACGGCTACAGCGGCATTGACCGCAGCCGTCCCGAATTCAACCGTCTGCTGCACGACTGCGAGGCAGGACATATTGACATTGTCCTGTGCAAAGACCAGTCGCGATTCTCCCGTGACACCGTTGTGATAGAGCAACTGATAAACGATAAATTCCTTGAATGGGGAATACGCTTCATAGGAGTCGCTGATAACGCCGATTCAGACAGCGAAAGCTACTCCACAATGCGACTTTTCACCAGTGCCTACAACGAGATGTACGTCAAGGACATTTCCGCCAAGATTCGTAAAACTCTCGCCTACAAGCGGGAGCAGGGACAGTTCATCGGTTCGTTTGCCCCCTACGGATACGAGGTAGACCCCAACGACAAGCACCACCTCATTATCGACAAGAAGACTGCTCAGGTAGTGAAACTGATATTCGATATTTATGCCAGCGGCGAGGGTTACCGCAGAATAGTCAAGCGGCTCAACGATGAGGGCATTGTAAGTCCCTCTGAATACAAGCGTCAGAAAGGTTCGAAATATGTGAACAACAATGCCGATTCAAGCAGTTCGCGCGGCTTGTGGACACAATCAACTATCGCACGCATACTCGCAAACGAGGTTTACACAGGCACGCTTGTGCAGGGCAAATCCCACAGCATAAGCTACAAGAATAAGAGACGTAAAAAGGTGGACAAGTCTGAATGGACACGTGTTCCGAACTCGCATGAAGCTGTTATTGATACTGAAATCTGGGAGCGTGTACAGGAACGTCTGAGCAGCAACACAAGAGTAGGCAAGCGTTCGCAGGAGCTCTCTCCCCTGTCGGGAAAGGTTTGCTGCGCTGTCTGCAGCCGTCCTATGAAGCGAAACGTATACTACAACAAAACAAAGACAATCAAATACTACGGCTTACAATGCGCGACATATAAGACTGGTGCGATGAATTGTCCGAACAAGTCTAACATCAGCGGCATAGTACTTGAAAAACACATACTTGATGAGCTTAACTCTATCATTGAACAGTACTGTCAGACCCATGAGCTGCAGCTCACCGATATCCACTCCGAACAGCTCAAGGAGCTTGAACGCTGGCTCGCTACACTTGAAGGCAGGCGGCAAACTGCAAAGGAGCGACTTGTAAAGATGTACAAGGATAAGCTTGACAGTATCATATCCGATGATGACTACGCCCTGTTTCGTGAGAAGCTCAGCAGTGAGGAGCAGGAGCTGTCCGCTCAGATAACCGATATAAGCGAGCAGATTGAGAAATGCAGGAGCCGTCAGGAAAGCTCCGAAAGCCGGCGCTCATTGGTAGAGAAGTATACCCGTTTTGATAAACTCGACCGCAGCATCGCCAACGAGTTCATAGAGCTTGTCGAGGTCGGTATGCCTGACGAAAACGGCATCCGAGAGATACATATCCACTGGAAAATATAAAAACAGGCTGCCGAGCGCAGCCGGTTTTTGGGTTAAGAGAGCAGTACTTGTATCAAAGTTCAGAACTTAAGAACAGCCGTGAATTTTTTCCCCTTGCAACTTATATTCAACCCGAAGCCGCTGCGTGCTGCGGCAGACGAGGCTATTGCAAGCCCGAGTCCGTGGCTGCGCTTGTCGCTGCGAGCCTTGCTGAATAGAATCATTATTCTATCGGCAGATCTATAAATGTCGGCTCATGTTTTGCTTCGCGTACATATCTCAGCATATCATCACGGAGCAGACGTACTGTTGATGTGTTGATGCCCGGATGTCCGCAGATGTATTCTTCCTTCATCAGATCGTTATCAATGACAAGTCTGATATTGTCATCGGTATCGAATATAAGCTCCAATGCAGATACCGAACCCGGGATAGTGTGCAGAAGCTCCTGCATCTTATCAGCTTCAGCAAACGAGAGTCTGGCACAGTTCAGCTGTGAAGTCAGGAACTTAGTCTTGAATGGCTTATCTCCGGGCATAAGCAGCAAATAGAAGCTGGTCTTCTGACGATTGCAGAGGAACAGGTTCTTGCATATCTTTGCTCCGAGCACGTTCTCGATTACCAAGCAGTCCTCCATAGTTTCAGCGTGGTCGTGATCAGCACGCTTGTAGTCCATGCCAAGTTCATCGAGCTTGTCGTATATAGCCATTTCAGCTTCAGAACGCTGATCGGCAGGTCTTCCGTTGTAAAGTGTACTATCAATATTCATAACACGCTCTCCTTTTGAAGTGAAATATATTGAATATCATTCATCTTACCTGTCTCAGATGCCTTTTTCTATCCTTTCAGCAAGGTCATTAAGATAGACCCATCTGTCCATTTTCTCAGCAAGCTCGCTTTCGAGGCTCTCCTTCTTATCAGAGAGCTCCTGCAGCTTCACATAATCAGTAGAATTGGCATTTATCTCGTTTTGCAGAGCCGCAATCCCCTGCTCGAGTGCGGCAATATCATCATCGATGGTCTCGTACTCCCTCTGCTCTTTGAACGAAAATTTCAGCTTCGTCGGAGCAGATGTACGCTCCCTTTTTTCTGCCTTCTTTTTCGGTTTGGCAGCTTCGTTCGCATACATTCCTGCTGTCTTTTTCTCGTAATCGGAGTAGTTTCCGTTATACCTCGTACACACTCCGTCACGGAATTCAAATATCTCCGATGCAGTCTTGTCGAGGAAATAGCGATCGTGTGAAACGGCGATGACCGCTCCGCTGAAGCTCTCAAGATAGTCCTCAAGAATAGTCAGCGTAGTGATGTCGAGGTCATTCGTAGGCTCATCGAGAAGCAAGATATTCGGTGCTGTCATAAGTAGCTTCAGCAGATAAAGCCGCTTCCTCTCACCGCCTGAGAGCTTTTCTATGCGGTTCCACTGGAGCTCAGAGTTGAAAAGGAAGCGTTCGAGCATCTGCGCGGCGGTAACTGTTCCGTCCGGCGTTTTCACTATGTCGGCCGTCTCTCTGATATAATCTATTACTCGCACGGATGGGTCCATGGACTCACATTCCTGCGAAAAATAGCCGATGTTCACAGTGTCGCCGATGATTATGCTGCCCTCGTCGGGCTTGACCTGTCCCATCAGCATTTTCAGGAATGTGGACTTTCCCTCGCCGTTTCTGCCAATAATGCCTATCCTTGCATCACGCGAGACAATGTACGAAAAATCCGTAATAAGCGGCTTTCCGTCTATTGACTTGCTGATATTCTCTATCTCGATAGTCTTTTTGCCGAGGCGTGACGCTACCGACTGTAATTGCAGCTTTTCTGCCGCAGCAGGTATCTCACGGTTTTTCAACGCCTCAAAGCGTTCTATCCTGTCCTTGGATTTTGTACCTCTCGCACGCGCTCCGCGGCTTATCCACTCAAATTCCCGACGATAAAGACTTCTGTTCTTGCGCTCCGCAGCCTCAGCATCAGCCTCTCGCTGAGCCTTCTGCATCAGGTATTCGCTGTATCCGCCTTCACTGACATTGACCTTTCCGCGGTCTATCTCCGCGATTTTGTTGCAGACCTTGTTCAGGAAGTATCTGTCGTGCGTCACCATTACGATAGCTCCGCGGTACTTCATCAGCATATCCTCAAGAAGCTTCGCAGTATCATTGTCGATGTGGTTCGTCGGCTCATCAAGGAGCAGTACATCACTCGGCTGTATCAGAGCTGCGGCAATACCTGCACGTCTTTTCTCTCCGCCCGAGAGCGTGCTTATATCGCGCTCGTAACCGGAGATACCGAGCTTTTCAAGTATAGACTTTGCCTCGTATTCCTTTGCCTCACGCAGGTCTGCCGGCAGGTTCTGCATCACCTGTTCAAGCACGCTTCCGTGTTCACCGAAAGCCGGTATCTGCGGAAGATAGGATATCCTTATCCCGTTGGTCCTGATTATATCACCGTCATCAGGCTCCTCAGTACCCGAAAGTATCTTTATGAAGGTGGATTTACCTGTGCCGTTTATGCCGATTATCCCGACCTTGTCGCCTTCGTTGAGGAAGAACGAAGCGCCGTCGATGACCTTGCGTTCCATGTATGTTTTCGATATATTCTGAGCTGTAAGCAGTATCACATTATCTCTCCTTGCAGAAGAATTTTATACTCTGACCAATATATTCTACCATATAGCGCTCAAAATAGCAAGGGGACACTGTGCAATACTTCAATCCGGCAAGGTGTTCTCCGAAACTCAGCGTATCTGACAATGATATGAATCACAATTTCGATATTGATTCAATATGTACTTGACAAGATTGGATGTCTGTGATATAATACGCTCCAAACGGCATTTTAAGCCATTTAACCGACTTAGTTTTAGTTGATTCCCCACACGGCGGCTTTGACGGAGGATGCGTCTCCGCAGACGGAGTACCGGAAAAAGGCATAAACCTGAGTATTATGGAACGTCTGCGGGATATGCTCGTAATAGCAGGCTATGAGGTAGATGTTACACGCGATACAGACGTATCCATTCACGACAAGGGCGTAGAAGGGCTCGCCAATCAGAAAAGCTCCGACATGGATAACAGACTTGCGCTCTTCAACAAGTACGACAACGCAATATGTGTATCTATACATCAGAACCAGTTCACTGACGCGCAATACAGTGGTGCACAGATGTTCTACTCAAATTCTGACAGCAGTAGCGAGCAACTTGCACGAAGTCTGCAATCAAGCTTTACGGAGCTTCTCCAGCCTGACAACAAGCGTGAGATAAAGCTCTGCGGAAAGGAGCTTTTCCTTTGCTACTACAGTGAGAATCCTACTGTTATGGCGGAATGTGGGTTCCTTTCAAATCCTGAGGAGGCTTCGCTGCTCAACACCGAAGAATATCAGGAAAAGGTGGCTCTGACGCTGTTTAACGGGATAGTCACCTATATCAACGGGAAATAACCTGAGCATATACGGCTGTATGGATTTATATGGCAAGGCTATTGATTTTTCAATCAAAATGTGGTAAAATAAAAATGTTATTTTTCCCATAACAGGAGGTATGATTATGCTGAATGCCGCAACCAGACAATTTGAATTCAAATCTGAATTTGACGGCCTGTCCGTCTCCGCATTCATAGCAAAACCACAGGGAAACATCAATGGCATAGTTCAGCTCGTACACGGCATGAACGAGCATAAGGAACGCTATTTTGAATTTATGGACTATCTCGCTTCCGAAGGCTTTATAACCGTCATCCACGATAACCGCGGTCACGGACACAGCATCGCTGCCGATGAGGATCTCGGCTTCATGTACAGAAACGGCGGAGAGGGCTTCATCAGTGATATGATACAGCTCAGAAAATCAGTGCGCTCCGCATATCCAAATAGCCCTTACTTTATGATCGGCGATGACATCGGTGCGCTCGCACTGAAATGTATGCTCAAGGAGCATGATGACGGCCTCAACGGTGTTATTCTGCTGAGCAGTCCGAGCTATAGCCGCTTCTCACGATATATCCGCAATATTTCCGCTGAAGTCTCGCAGAAACGCGGCAGCCGCTACATCAGTGACCTGATCTACGATGTACGCGAAGACAGCTTCAACAAGGAATTCGGCAGCGTCCGCTTTTCATGGCGAAACAGCCGAAAGGAAGCTGTTGAGGAATTCGCTGCCGATCCGCTGTGCAACTTCAGATACACGCTGAACGGATATCAGTGTATTCTCCACATCATGCGCGAAGCATACGACAAGAACGGATGGAACGTGACTAACCCGAAGCTGCCTATACGCTGTCTCTCGGGACGTGATGATGCGGCCATGCTCTCGGAGAGAAAATTCATGAAATCGGTAAATCTGCTCGATAAGGCAGGCTACGAAAGTGTATCGTTCAGACTTTTTGATGGTATGCGCCATGAGCTTCTCCATGAAAAGAACTGCGCGAATGTCTACAAGGACATTGCAAAAACTCTGTATTCATGGCTTGACAGAATAAACGACTTCAGAAAAGATACAGAAATATCATCTGCTCCCGAACAGGAAGCTGTCGAGCTTCTCGGAGTCCCCGACACATTCACTCCGGTTACAGAGCAGAGCACACAGGATACAGCTCCCGAGCCTGTACATACATCGGAAGCAGATGTCTTTGAAATACTCGAATCAGTAAGAGCTGCCGAAGAGGCAGCCGCAGCAAAGGATACCGAACAGAAAGGATAATACAATGGATATTAACAAGACTCTCGCAAAGGAATTTTCACTCAGACAGGAACAGGTCGATAACACAGTCGCTCTCATTGACGATGACAAGACTATCCCGTTCATTGCACGTTACCGCAAGGAACTTACAGGCTCTCTCGATGACCAGATACTTCGTGAGCTCTACGACAGGCTCATATATCTCCGCAATCTCGAAAAGCGCAAGGAGGAGGTTGTAAACTCCATAACCGAACAGGAGAAGATGACTCCCGAGACAGAAGCCGCTATAAGCGCAGCTATGACACACGCCGAGGACGAGCACAACCAACACCCG
>JAKSQV010000054.1 GCA_024403935.1 Ruminococcus sp.
GTAAGCTATATTGAAATATATGTTGTTTGACAATCAGAGCGATAAATCCCAGTTTGTCGAACTGATTTTACAGATTATTTTGGAGGACATCATGATAGAAACAGAAAGATTATTTATTCACCCTGCAACACAAAAGCAAATGGAGGAATTCATTGATAAGCAGACAATCGATGTCCTGAAAGCTGCTTACATAGAAATGCTGAACGGCTGTATGGATCATCCGGATCAATGGGATTGGTATGCAATCTGGATGATCGAACTGAAAGACGGCACACATATCGGGGAACTCTGCTTCAAGGGGCTTTCTGTGAACGGTATTGCAGAGATCGGATACGGAATCTCCGAAGAATATCAGAACAACGGTTATGCTACCGAAGCGGTCAAAGCGGTATTGGAGTGGGCGTTTTCGCATCCGGAGGTCATTGCCATAGAAGCGGAAACTGAATCTGAAAATGCTGCTTCAATCAGCGTGCTTAAGAAATGCGGATTTACGCTCAATGGGATCATCGGAGAAGAAGGACCGAGATGGGCAGTATCCAAGTGCTGAATCCTTAGTAGTAAAACGCCCCGATTTCTACTACGATTTTACTACTAACGACGTCCGCAGTTTGCAAAAACTTGCCGTGTTTTGTAGTTTTCGCCCTATTCTGTCAAAATGGGTGTAAGAAAAATGAACCTCGCAAAAGTCCGCATAACACCGCAAAATACGGCATTTCAGGAGGGAAAAATAGCATGATTCGTGTGATGTTTGTTTGCCACGGCAGCATATGTGTGCTGAGCATAACGAAAAAACAGGCAGCTATAAAATGCTGCCTGTTTCGATTATTTTTTCTTTACAACAATGCCACCCGTTTTCCAGATACTGCTCTCAGGTACAACTCCCCTGACACAGCTTGTCGGATAGATATTGCAATTCCTGCCGATTATCGTTCCGGGATTGAGAACGCTGTTGCAGCCGACCTCAACATAGTCGCCGAGCATTGCTCCGATCTTCTTGATCCCCGTCTCCATTGTACCGCTGTCGGACTTGATGACCACATTGGTCTTGTCTGACTTGACATTTGAGGTTATGGAGCCTGCTCCCATGTGTGACTTGTATCCGAGAATACTGTCACCGACATAATTGTAGTGCGGAGTCTGTACATTATCGAAGATTATGACATTCTTAAGTTCGACAGAGTTGCCGACAACGCAGTTCTCGCCGACAAGAGCACTTCCGCGTATAAAAGCACAGTGACGTACCTCAGTACCTGCTCCGATTATGCAGGGCGCACCGAGATATGCGCTCGGGAACACCTTTGCTGTCTTATGTACCCATACGTTCTCCGAAGGGCAGTCATATTCATCGGGGCTGAGAGTCTGTCCGAGTCTGATAATAAAGTCGCTGATGCCCTTGAGAGCTTCCCACGGGTAGGTAAAGCCTCTGAGGTAATCGGCAGCGGCAGTGTGTGAAAGGTCATAAAGTGCAGATATGGTAATATTATCCATAGCGTTTCTCCTGTTTCTGTTATATTTGGTCTTTTGCCGTTCGCGGCAGAATGAGCTGACTGAAATATATGTCCCCTGAACATAGTTCATGGTAATGACCGCACTTCAGCGATCAGCCGATCAACACATATTATATCCCTCTTTGCCCGAAATGTCAAGCCGTCCGGAGAGCCCAAAGCAAACAGTTGCTTTTTTTTACAGCTTGTGGTATAATAGTAGAAAAATAGCTTTATACAAAGGAGTATGATCATGATAACCTACGACGAAGCACATAAAATACTTCTCTCCTGCGGTCAGGAACACATCCTCAACTTCTTCAGCGAACTCAGTGAAGCAGAGCAGAGCTCTCTGCTCACACAGATAGAAAAAATCGATTTCTCACTTCTTGATGCCCTTGACGGCAGCAACGAAGCTCTCAAACGCGGACGTATCGAGCCGATAGAAGCTGTCACGATCCCTGACATAGAGAAGAACAGCGATGAGTACCACAAGCTCGGAATCGAAGCAGTCAGAGCAGGCAAGGTGGCAGCAGTGCTGCTTGCAGGCGGACAGGGAACTCGTCTCGGCTTCGACAAGCCCAAGGGTATGTTCAATGTAGGCATCACTCATGAGCTGTATATATTTGAATGTGTTATCAACAACTTGATGAAGACAGTCAACGAAGCAGGAGCCTGGATACAACTTTGCGTGATGACAAGCGAAAAGAACCATGATGATACTGTCAGCTTCCTCCGTGAAAAAAACTACTTCGGCTACGATCCCGACCACATCCACTTCTTCATGCAGGATATGGCTCCTTCTGTTGATTACAGCGGCAAAATATACATGGAGAGCAGATCACGCATCTCATCCTCTCCGAACGGAAACGGCGGCTGGTTCTCATCTCTGGTGCGCTCGGGACTTCTTGATACTCTCAAGAGCAGCGGAGCTGAATGGCTGAATGTATTCGGCGTGGACAATGTGCTTGCAAAGACTGCCGATCCGCTGTTTATCGGAGCTGTTCTTAAATCAGGAGCTCAGTCGGGAAGCAAGGTGGTAGCCAAAACAGCTCCCGAAGAGCGTGTCGGCGTAATGTGCCTTGAGGACGGCAGACCATCCATAGTTGAGTACTATGAGATGACTGACGATATGATAACTCTCCGCACAGCAGACGGTACTCTTGCATACAATTACGGCGTTATCCTGAATTACCTGTTCAGCATATCAAAGCTTGAGGAGATAAACAAGCAGCGGATGCCGATACACACTGTTGAAAAGAAAATACCGTACATGGATGAAAACGGTGCTTTTATCAGCCCGTCCGAGCCGAACGGCCACAAGTTCGAGGCACTGATAATCGATATGATAAACCGCCACGACAGCTGCATCCCCTACGAGGTCATGAGAGATAAGGAATTCGCACCGATAAAAAATGCCGAAGGTGTGGATTCGGTCGTTTCCGCAAGGGAACTGCTTGAAAAAAACGGCGTAACATTATAAGACTGAAAGCGGACTTATGTCCGCTTTCTGATTAAAGGAGGAGAAATGAAAAAGCTTCTCATATTCCTGAAAAATTACAGAAAAGAGCTTGTGCTCGGACCGTTCTTCAAGCTCCTCGAAGCTGTATTTGAGCTTATCATCCCCGTTGTGATGGCAAAGATCATCGACAATGGCATTGCAAACAGAGACAGCGCATACGTGTGGAAACTGAGCGGCGTAATCGTCCTGCTCGGAGTATGCGGACTCGGCTTCGCCCTGACCTGCCAGTACCTTGCCGCAAAATGCGCATACGGCTTCGGAACTGAACTGCGTACAGCTCTCTATAAACACATCAACACCCTTTCATATACAAGCATAGACAAGATAGGTACTTCGTCGCTCGTCAACCGCCTCACCAACGACTCAATGACCGTACAGAACGGAGTGAATATGTTCATAAGGCTTGCTGTGCGTGCGCCGTTTCTGGTCATCGGAGCAGCCGTAATGGCTTTCACCATTGATATACGTCTGTCGCTCGTGCTCATAACAGCTGCTCCGCTCATTTCAGTAATAATATTTCTCATCATGCGTAAAACCGTGCCCATGTACCGTAAAAGCCAGCAGAAGCTCGACAGAGCAGCTCTGCTCACACGCGAAAGCCTTGACGGCACCCGTGTTGTCCGGGCTTTTTCACGCCAGAATGAGGAGATCGAAGAATTTGAAGAAGCCGTAAATGACATCGCAGAATGCTCGGCGGCAGTCGGAAAAATATCCGCAATACTCAATCCTGCGGCATTCATGATAATGAACCTCGGAATTGCAGCAATCGTCTGGTTCGGCGGACTCCGCATCGACTCAGGCAGCCTGACACAGGGCGAACTTACCGCGTTCACGAACTACATGACACAGATACTTCTTGCGCTCGTTGTGCTTGCAAATCTCATTGTTATCTTCACAAAGGCATTTGCCTCTGCAAACCGCATCAGCGAGGTCTTTGAACTTCCGCAGGAACAGACAGGCTCTCTCATGCCCGACAGGAGCAGTAAGAACATCATCGAGTTCCGCGGTGTGTCCTTCACCTACGAAGGCTCGGGAGAAAACTCTGTACACGACCTCAGCTTCACTCTCAGGCGCGGAGAAACTCTCGGCATCATCGGCGGCACAGGCAGCGGCAAATCTACTGCTGCGGCACTTATACCTGCGTTCTATCGCCCCACCGAAGGCGAGGTCATCGTCGAAGGAGTCAACACCTGCGACGTCAGCGTTGAGGAGCTCCGCAGACTTATCGGCACAGTTCC
This sequence comes from Ruminococcus sp., assembly GCA_024403935.1. Taxonomy (GTDB): domain Bacteria; phylum Bacillota; class Clostridia; order Oscillospirales; family Ruminococcaceae; genus Ruminococcus. The sequence continues at coordinate 4,245 of JAKSQV010000054.1, forward strand.
GCAAAAAAACTTGCTGTTTTCGGGAACTCTCCGCGAGAATATGCAGTGGCGCAAGCCTGATGCCACTGACGACGAGATAATCGCCGCACTGAAAACCGCTCAGGCATGGGAATTTGCCGAAAAGCTCCCCGACGGACTCGATACACGCATTTCTCAGGGCGGAAAGAACCTCTCGGGCGGACAGAAACAGCGTATCGCCATAGCACGGGCACTTGTCGGCAAACCGGATATACTCATCCTTGACGATTCGACCAGTGCGCTCGACTATGCGACCGACCTGAAGCTCCGTCAGGCACTGAAAACCGATCTTGCAGACACGACAGTCGTAATGATCTCGCAGCGTACCACATCGCTGACTGATGCTGACAGGATAATCGTTATGGAGGACGGTGCTCCTGTCGGTATCGGCACACACAGCGAGCTTATCGGAAGCTGCGAGGTGTACAGCGATATATACCGCTCGCAGATGAATGAAAAGGAGGACAGCCATGCTTAAGACACTGAAGCGCGTGTTCTCCTATGCACGGCCATATATAGCATTTTTCATTCTCATGCTAATCTTTGCCGCATCAGGCATTTCTCTCTCACTCGCCGTTCCCGTTTTCATCGGAGAGGCAGTGGACTGCTGTATAGGCGCGGGAAATGTTGACCACGACAAGCTTTTGCACATTGCCATAAAGCTCGCTGTTTCGGTCATTGCAAGCGGTGTTCTCCAGTGGCTGATGAGCCTCTGTACAAACAGGCTCGCATTTCTTACTGTGCGTGACATACGCTCCGATGCTTTTGCAAAGCTCCAGCGCGTTCCGCTCAACTACATCGACCACCGCACACACGGTGAAATGACGAGCCGTGTCATCAACGATGTCGAGATCGTCTCAGACGGTCTGTTACAGGGCTTTACACAGTTTTTCAGCGGAAGCGTCACCATAATCGGCACACTCATCTTCATGATGACGATCAACTACAAGATCGCAATAGTGGTCGTTATCCTCACTCCCCTGTCATTCGTTGCCGCATCACGAATAACGAAGGCTTCCCATGACTCATATATCAGGCAGTCAAAGCTGAGAGGCGATATGGTCGGATTTGCGGAAGAACTGACAGGCGGTCAGAAGCTCGTAAAGGCTTTCGTATACGACAAGCGTGCCGAGGAGCAGTTCGCTGAGATAAACAGTATGTACGGACATATCGGTGCAAAGGCAACTTTTTTCAGCTCCATGACCAATCCCACAACCCGCTTTGTCAACGGCGTTATATACGCAGCAGTCGGGCTTCTCGGAGCTCTCGGAGCAATCGGTAATTTCCCGTTTATCGGTTCGATGACAGTCGGAGGGCTGTCGAGCTTCCTCGCCTACTCCAACCAGTATTCCAAGCCGTTCAACGAGATCTCAGGCGTGTTTGCCGAGCTTCAGAATGCCGTTGCATCTGCGAAACGCATTTTCGACCTGCTCGACGAGGAAGAAGTCAGCGATGATTCCGGACTCGAAAAGCTCAGCAACGTTACGGGAGATGTCTCATTCAGCCATGTAAACTTCTCCTACTCACCGCAGACAAAACTGATACAGGACTTCAGTCTCAATGTCAAAAGCGGACAGCGCATAGCAATAGTCGGTCACACAGGCTGCGGAAAATCCACCATGATAAATCTGCTGCTGAGGTTCTACGACATCGATAGCGGATCAATAACCATATCAGGAAAGGATATCCGCTCTGTGACCCGTGACAGCCTGCGCGGAAGCTTCGGCATGGTATTGCAGGAAACATGGGTATTCACCGGAACTGTTGCCGAAAACATCGCATACGGAGTTCCGGATGCCACCCGTGAACAGATCGAAGAAGCCGCAAGGGCAGTTCATGCACACGGCTTTATCAGGAGGCTGCCTGACGGCTATGATACAGTAATATCCGAGGACAGTGGTCTGTCACAGGGACAGAAGCAGCTCATCTGCATTGCCCGTGTCATGCTCATGGATCCGTCGATGCTCATTCTCGATGAAGCGACAAGCTCTATTGACCTCCGCACAGAACACCGCATACAACGCGCTTTTATAAAGCTGATGAAGGGCAGAACGAGCTTTATCATCGCACACCGCCTTTCCACGATAAAAAACTCCGACATCATTCTTGTTATGAATTACGGCAGTATCATCGAGCAGGGCAGCCATTCCGAGCTTATGGCAAAAGGCGGCTTTTACTCTGAGCTCTATAACAGTCAGTTTGCGACCTGAACGCAAAAGGCTGTCTCAGGAGGACATAAAAAATACCGAGCCTGATATACGGCTCGGTATACTGTTTATGCTGCTAAGACAAGTTTCTCTTATTGTCCGATATACATTACATAGACCTGACACGGATTTGCCTCATCCCACAGCGGCAATACTTCAAATTCCCTGAATCCGAGGCTGAGATAGAATCTGTTGGTGATGTCATACTCCTCATACATTCCCATTTTCACGGTCTTGACCTGAATGAAGCTGTATCCTTCTTCTGTGGCAAAAGCCCGTGCAGCATCAAAAAGTGCCCTTCCCGTGCCGCTGCGGTGATACTCTTTTTTTACGCCCATTACCGCAAGCTCCACCGTGTCGCGTCCCGTTTCCTTCAGGCAGAGGAAGCCGATCGGTTCACCGTCACTGAACGCTGCAAAAAACGGCTGTACGGCACTGTCAGAGATATACTGCTCGCGGCTTTCATCCACCTCAAACCATTCGGTAAGCTGCTCAAGTAATATCCGTGCGATGCACTGTTTTTCCGTGCAGCTTTCAATTTGTCTTATTTTCATTTTCCTTGCCTCCGTAAAAGTAGTTTCATTAGCCTGATTATACCACGATACTGAACAAACAACAATAACAAAAACATTTTTCGTCATTCTGACGAATTTCTGACCGCACTTCGGCATATACTGGCTGGCACAACAGCATGATACGATTCAGCGCGATATTTCCGCTTCCGTTTCATCGCGGATATTCAAGAAGAAAGTCCCGATTTGTAAAATATGCACAATATACAGGGGCCAAATGCGTTGAAATGCACAATTTTCCGTTATGTACAAAAAAGCCCTTTGACAAAACAGACGATTTGTGATATACTATATATTAAGATTATTATCTATGATTATTTCAATGTCCTGATTGCCGTACACGGCAGCGGATATTCGGAAAGGAACTTCACTATGTCAAAGATCATTGCAGTTACATCAGGAAAAGGCGGCACAGGTAAATCAACAGTTTGTGCAGGTCTTGGCTATACTCTCGCCAAGCAGGGACACCGTACCCTCTTGATCGAGCTCGACTTCGGTCTGAGATGTCTTGACATCATGTTCGGCCTTGAAAATGATATCAAATATGACCTCGGCGATGTTCTATCAGGCAGAAAAAGTGCTCTTGATGCCGTTGCTCAGGTCCCCATGGCAAACAACCTCAGCCTTCTCTGCGCTCCCAAAACTCTCACAAGCGTAGATGCAAATCAGATAGTTGAAATATGCCGCTCAGTAAAGAAATACTTTGAGTACATCATCATCGACACGGGCGCAGGCATCAACTCGCACGTATTCGATATCGTTGAGCAGGCAAACCTCATCCTTGTACTCTCAACTCCCGATCCTGTCTGCATCAGAGATGCAAGCCTTATGTCCGACGAGTTCTACAACCGCGGCAACAAGAGCCAGCGTCTTAGCATCAACAAGATCAGCAAGAAGGTCATCGGTGAAGCACTCGTTTCCAACCTCGATGAGATAATCGACAAGGTAGGCGTTCAGCTCATCGGTGTTATACCTGACGACTTCAAGATGACAGTCGCAACAGGAAAAGGCAATCCTATCCCGACAGATTCGG
>JAKSQV010000055.1 GCA_024403935.1 Ruminococcus sp.
ATGCTGCTCCGCTACCTTTTTTTGTAAATTGTCTCACATCTATTGTAATCCTACATGCATCTGAAACTGCATATATCGGGTTGCATATCCTGTCGGACTGTGTTATAATATATTTGTTGATACTAACAATAAGGAGCTTTCAAATGGAGCAATATATCATTACGGGGATGAGCTGTGCCGCTTGTGCTGCCCGTGTGGAAAAGGCAGTCGGGAGCGTCAGCGGTGTGACCTCCTGTGCAGTCAGCCTGCTTACCAATTCAATGGGAGTTGAGGGTACCGCTTCGCCGCAGGAGATCATCTCCGCAGTTGAACGTGCGGGCTACGGGGCTTCCGTGAAGTCAGGTGAGGGGACTGTGCCTGCTGAGGACACACTTGCAGACAAGGAGATACTGCGGCTTGTTTTCAGGCTTGCAGCTTCGTTCGTGTTCCTGCTTATGCTGATGTATGTTACAATGGGACATACCATGCTCGGAATGCCGCTGCCTGCCTTCCTTGACGGCAGTCCTGCCGCAGTCGGGACAGCCGAGCTTATTCTTTCGTCAGCAGTGATGATCATCAACCGCCGCTTCTTTGTGAGCGGCTTCCGCAGCGCGGTACACCTTTCACCCAATATGGACACGCTCGTTGCCATGGGTTCGGGAGTATCGTTTGCATGGAGCATTTATATTCTTCTTTCAATGGTTACAGCACAGGCTTCACGCGCTGAGGAGCTGCTTCCCGAGCTGTATTTCGGGTCGGCGGCAATGATACTGACACTTATTACCGTCGGCAAGCTTCTTGAAGCTGTCTCTAAGGGCAGGACTACAAATGCACTGAAGTCCCTGATAAAGCTTGCCCCGAAAACCGCCTGTGTAATCAGGGAAGGTACAGAAAAATACATTCCTGCCGATGCTGTCCGCAAGGGAGATATTTTTGTTGTCCGTCCCGGAGAAAATATACCTGTTGACGGAATAGTTATCGAGGGAGCGAGTGCTGTCAATGAGGCGTCACTGACAGGAGAAAGCATACCTGTGGACAAGTCCGCAGGCAGTACGGTCAGTGCGGCAACGATAAATCAGTCGGGCTTTCTGAAGTGCGAGGCTGTGCGTGTAGGCGGAGATACAACCTTGTCACAGATAATAAGAGCAGTCAGCAATGCGGCGGCGACAAAAGCTCCGATAGCTAAGACTGCGGACAAGGTTTCGGGCGTTTTTGTGCCGGCAGTAATAGCCATAGCCGCTCTGACAGCGGTGATATGGCTGCTTGTGGGGCAGAGCGTCGGTTACGCTCTTGCAAGAGGAATATCCGTGCTTGTGATAAGCTGTCCGTGTGCGCTCGGACTGGCAACACCTGTGGCGATAATGGTGGGAAACGGTGTTGGCGCACGAAACGGGATACTTTTCAGGACGGCTGTCTCGCTTGAGGAAACAGGCAGGACAGAAATTGCCGTATTTGACAAGACAGGCACGATAACCGAAGGTAAGCCCACAGTTACCGAGATAATTGCCGCTGACGGCACAGATGCGGATGAGCTTGTCAGAACAGCATACTCGCTTGAAAAAATGAGCATACATCCATTTGCAGGAGCAATAACGGAATATGCAGAGGAGCGCGGATTTGAAGCGTATGAGGCGGCGGACTTTGAAACACTTCCCGGCAGAGGACTTCGCGCCGTGACAGGCGGAAAAGTCATTACTGGCGGAAGCCTTGCCTATGTCAGCACGATTGCGGAAATAGACGGGGATATGCTTTATGCGGCTGAAAAGCTTGCAGAAAGCGGAAAGACTCCGCTGCTGTTTTCAGCGGACGATGTCCTGCTCGGCATGATAGCTGTTGCGGACGTGATAAAGCCAGACAGCGCGAAGGCTGTCCGCGAGCTGAAGGATATGGGCATATACGTTGTAATGCTGACAGGCGACAATGAAAAAACAGCTCAGGCTGTCGGGGCTCAGGCAGGTGTTGACAGGGTGATAGCAGGAGTGCTTCCCGATGGCAAAGAAGCAGTTATCCGAAGCTTGCAGAAGCAGGGAAAGACAGTAATGGTCGGTGACGGTATCAACGATGCTCCTGCTCTGACACGTGCGGACATCGGCATTGCCGTCGGAGCAGGTATGGATGTTGCGATAGATGCGGCTGATATCGTGCTAATGCGGAGCAGTCTTTGCGATGTGTCTGCCGCGATAAGGCTGAGCCGTGCGACTCTGCGCATTATCAGGCAGAACCTTTTCTGGGCGTTTTTCTACAACGTCATAGGCATTCCGCTTGCAGCAGGAGCTTTTGTCAGCCTTTTCGGCTGGGAGATTCAGCCTGCCTTCGGAGCGGCTGCCATGAGCCTGTCGAGTTTCTTTGTCGTGATGAATGCCCTGAGGCTCAATCTTGCGGATATTCACAGCTCTGCGCATGACAGGCGGATAAAGAAGGTCATACCGTCTGATGAGACGGACAGTGGGCTGATACGGATAAAAATCAACGTTTCGGGCATGATGTGCAGCCATTGTGAAGCGCGTGTCAGGTCGGCACTTGAAAAGCTTGATTTCGTTGAGACTGCCTCTCCCGACCACGAAAGCGGAAAAGTGGAGGTTATGCTGTGTGCTCCTGCGGATGTTAAGCGGCTGAAAAAGGCTGTGACTGAAGCAGGGTACAGATTCGGCGGTATAGAAAAGTGATGTATGCCGACTGTAATGAATTTCATGGTTGACACATATTTTTCCGTATGATATACTGGATTGTGTCAAGGCATTCTATTATGGATATGAGGAGAACAGACTATGAACATTGAAACACTGCAGAACGGAGAACTCAGCATCCGTTATTTTCGCTTCGGTGCTCCTGACGGACAGCCTTTTATAATCCTTCCGGGCATTGCGCTGAAAAGTGTAATGGAGTCTGCCGAAGCTATTGCAGAGCAGTACCGTGCCTTTTCGGAAAGATACAACGTGTTTGTATTTGACCGCAGACTCAGTATGCCTGAGCATCATTCTGTCGGCGATATGGCGGATGACATCATCACCTGCATGGACAGCCTTTCAATAAAAGAAGCTGATCTTTTCGGCGTTTCACAGGGCGGAATGATAGCTGAAGCAATAGCTGTCAGAAGGCCAGACCTTGTCAGAAGGCTTGTACTGTGTTCGACCGCATCGTATGCCGAGCCCTCGTGCAGGAGGATAGCAGATGAATGGCTCGGATACGCTTTGAGCCGCAATACAGCTGAACTTATGAAGTCTTTTGCCGAAAACATATATACGAAAGCGTACTGCGAGAGGTATAGGGAAGCATTCGCAGAATTTGCAAAAATGGTCAATGAGGAGGATATGCAGCGTTTCGTTATCCAGACTGAAGCACTTCTGGATTTCGATATGAGAGAGGAACTGGGCTGTATATCGTCACCTGTACTCGTTATCGGAGCTGAGCAGGACATCGTTTTCAGCAAAGAAGCATTTCTTGAAATTGCAGAGAAGACTCACGGCGAGCTGTACATATACGAGAATGGCTCTCACGCTGTATATGATGAGAATCCTGATGTTCTTGTGCGTATAAGGGAATTTCTCGACAGGGAATGACTACCCCGTACAATAATACAAATTGCAGAAAAAAAGGATGCAGAGTGGAATGTTCCACCTGCATCCTTTTGTGCATTAATAGTGTGAATCAATATCGAGGTATTCTTCAAGAGTAAGATTTACGTCATCACGCCTGTCTGCTTCCTTGATGAATGCTTCTGCTGCTTCCTTTCCGATGTATCTTATGTGCCACGGCTCGTACTTGTAGCCTGTGACGTCCTGTTTCCCGAAAGGATAGCGGAGAATGAATCCGTATTCGCTGCAGTGATTTTCGATCCATATCGCTTCGGGAGTACCGATGAAGTTGTCATCAACTATATTGACATCTATCGCCATTCCTGTCTGATGCTCGGAGAAACCGGGACGTGCCGAGAAGGTATCGGCAGTAGCCTGTCCGTAAGCATTGACGTAGTTGTTATATATCTGTGACTGGAGGTCGTATGAGCGGAAGCCCGACGACAGGTAAATGCTTATTCCGTCATTGGCGGCACCTGCAACAAGCTCCTTGAATGCCGCATCGGTCTCGGGAGTAAGTCCGCCGGGATTGTAGCTTTCGGGAAGGGAGTATGACTTGTTGGCAATCATAATGCCATTAATGTATGTGATGCCGTTTATTTCCTTGATGCCCGTGTCCTTCTTTACCGTTACATATACCTCTGCTCCCTTGTCGGGAACATTCTTATCGGCAACACTGATAATGCACTTGCCTTCTGATTTGCCTGTGATATTTCCAACGCTGTCAACAGTGGCTATCGACTCATCGGAGCTTGACCACTCCGCCTCAATGCTGTCATATACCATAGGATAGGTGAGAGTCTGACCTACGCATATTTCAGCTTCGGTATAGCTGAGGGTAACACCGCTGAGTTTTGCTGCCGTTGTAGTGGTCGGCTCAGCAGTAGTTTCGGCTTCGGTTGAAACGTCGGAAGCAGCTTCAGTGCTTTCGGCAGTTGTATCAGCTATTGAGGCTGAGGAGCTGTCTGTGGCTTTTGGAACTTCCCTGCCGCACGATATGGTGCACAGGGCGAATATAAGAGCTGCGGCTGAAAGAAATGCGCTTTTGAATATCTTCATTTTTTCATCTCCAAATCATTATGACATTATATAATGATAATCTGTCGAATACAGTATAACTCATTTTTCAAGAAATGTAAAGCTTTTTTAAAAAATTGTCCTCCATTTCATGCCGCGAAGGCTTCGGCAGGCTTTCATAAGGCGGCTTCGGCAGGCTCTCATAATGCTCTTGCATTTATTCCTGTGATGTGATATAATAATATATTATGTTGAAGTGTAGTATACACAGGAAAGGATATAAATATGATAATTGAATTTCTGAAATCAGTTATTCTCGGTATTGTTGAAGGTATCACAGAGTGGCTGCCTGTCAGCAGTACGGGACATCTCATCCTTGTTGACGAATTCCTCCGGTTAAAGGTCAGCGACAATGAGGCAACGAATGAAGCATTTGTCAATATGTTCGATGTTGTTATCCAGCTCGGAGCGATACTGGCTGTCGTTGTCATCTTCTGGAAGAAGCTTTTCCCCTTTGGCAAGGAAAACAATCCGCATCCGTGGAAAAAAGAGGGCTTTGGCGCATACGTTAAAACTGATATTTTCGTAATGTGGTTCAAGGTCATCATCGCGTGCATACCTGCCGCAGTTGTGGGAGTGATTGCAGACGACTGGATAGATGAACACTTCTATAATCCGTGGGTAGTGGCAATAGCACTCATCACATTCGGCGTGGCATTCATCATCGTTGAAAACTGGAACAAGAACCGTCAGCCAAAGGTCAATTCAATATCTGAGCTCACCTATCAGGCGGCTCTGATAATAGGAGGATTCCAGCTTATTGCAGCACTTTTCCCCGGCACATCACGTTCGGGAGCGACTATTGTAGGAGCTCTCCTCATAGGAATATCGCGTACTGTTGCGGCTGAATTCACATTCTATCTTGCTGTGCCTGTCATGTTCGGTGCAAGCCTGCTGAAGATCGTCAAGTATGTGCTCAAGGACGAGGGCGGATTCACGGCTTCACAGCTCGGTATCCTTCTTGTCGGAATGGCAGTGGCATTTGTGGTTTCGATATTTGTCATCAAGTTCCTTATGGATTACATAAAGAAGCATGATTTCAAGGTGTTCGGCTGGTACAGAATAATTCTCGGAGCATTAGTGCTGCTCTATTTCGGCATAAAGACAATAGCTGCATGATACAGAAGCATCGGGCGCTGCCCGATGCTTTTTGATTTTTCAGAACACTTGCTATTATTCGGATAGTATGATATAATCAAAGTATTGCTACATTTTTTGTTCGGGGAGCGGACATTCGGCTGCCGGGCAGACATTGATTATTTTTTGTAAAGCGAGGATAAGCTTATGGACATGATTCTTGATTGGGAGCACTATCTCCGTACAGCAGCGGATACGGCTGCGGAGGGAATAGTCATGCTTCGCTGCGAAAACGATGCGCTGCCGCTGAAAAAGGATGATACAGTATCCGTGTTCGGACGTATACAGCTTCACTATTACAAAAGCGGAACAGGCTCGGGCGGAATGGTCAACGTGTCGAAGGTGACAGGTATAACAGACGGACTTATTGAAGCTGGCGTTAAGGTGAATGAGGAGCTCCTCGCCATATACCGCGAATGGGATGAGGCAAACCCGATAGTTCTCGGAAGCGGCTGGGGCGATGAGCCGTGGTCACAGAAGGAAATGCCTCTTGATGACGAGACCGTCAGAAAAGCAGCCGAAAAGGGTGATACTGCGATAGTCATAATCGGACGCACCGCGGGAGAGGAAATGGAATCGCGTGTGGAGGCAGGCTCGTTCCTGCTAACGGATAACGAAAAGGATATGCTTGCAAAGGTACGTGCAGGCTTTAAAAAGGTGGTGCTGCTGCTGAATGTCGGCGGACTTATCGACCTTGAATATATAGAGAGCACAGCTCCCGATGCGCTGCTTTTTGTGTGGCAGGGAGGAATGACAGGCGGAACAGGTGCGGCTGACGTTCTGACAGGCAGGATAAGTCCGTGCGGAAAGCTGCCTGATACGATAGCATACAGCGTCAGCGATTACCCGTCGGACAAGTATTTCGGCGACCGGAACAGAAACTTCTATTCCGAGGACGTCTATGTCGGATACCGCTATTTTGATACATTCGCACCTGAAAAGGTACGTTATCCGTTTGGCTACGGACTTTCGTATACTTCGTTTGACGTTTCGGTGCAGACCTGTGATGTCAGCGGACTGACCGCGAGCATATACGTCAAGGTGCGAAATACAGGAAAATACTGCGGCAAAGAGGTCGTGATGATGTACCTCAGCCGTCCGCAGGGGAAGCTCGGTCAGCCTGTGCGTATTCTCTGTGCATTTGAAAAGACGAGAAATCTTGCTCCGAACGAGGAGCAGACACTTATCCTGACCGCTGATCTTCGTGACAATGCATCGTATGATGACAGCGGCGTGACGGGATACAAGAACTGCTTTGTGCTCGAAAATGGCAGATACAGCTTTTTCATCGGCGGATGCAGCAGTGAGGATTCGGCAAATATCGAGCTCCGTGAAACTGCGGTCGTGCGCCGCTGCGAGCAGGCTCTTGCACCTTATGAAGCATTTGAGAGATTCCGTCCAGAGCCTGACGGCAGCGGCTTCAGAGTGGGTTTTGAGCCTGTCCCGCTGAACGAAACGGATGAGGATGCGCGCCGTATTGCAGAGCTGCCCGCGGAGCTTCCGTATACGGGAGATGTCGGTATACGCCTTTCCGATGTTCACAGCGGAAAGAATACCATGAATGAATTTATCGCACAGCTCAGTGATAATGAGCTTGCGTGCATAATACGCGGCGAAGGCATGGGAAGTCCGCGTGTGACAGCAGGAACCGCTTCTGCCTTCGGCGGAGTGACTGACAGACTGAATGAGCTCGGTATACCTGCGGTATGCTGTTCGGATGGTCCCTCGGGCATGAGGCTCGACTGCGGCACAAAGGCGTTCAGCCTGCCGAACGGTACGATGATCGCATCCACCTTCAACAAGGAACTCGTTACGGAGCTGTTCCGCTGCGTGGGCATGGAGATGGTGGCAAACAAAGTTGACTGCCTTCTCGGACCGGGAATGAATATCCACCGTCATCCGCTGAACGGACGGAATTTCGAGTCTGTCTCGGAAGATCCGTTCCTTACGGGAACGATCGCGGCAGCGGAGCTCTGCGGTCTGCACGACTCAGGGGTAACAGGAACGGTAAAGCACTTCTGCGGCAATAATCAGGAGACAAACCGCCACTTCCTTGATTCAGTGATATCTGAACGTGCTCTCCGTGAGATATACCTGCGCGGCTTTGAGATCGCTGTAAAGCAGGGGGGCGCGGATTCGGTAATGACGACTTACGGCAAGGTCAATGGCTTGTGGACTGCCGGAAGTTATGACCTGAATAC
>JAKSQV010000056.1 GCA_024403935.1 Ruminococcus sp.
CATCGTCCTCGATTCCCCATATATCGTCAAGTATTTGCTGGCGTGTGAAAATCTGTCCCGGGTAGGAGAGGAGCTTGTACAGGATAAGGAATTCTTTCTGCGGCAGAATACAGGCACTTGTGGAATCGGTTACAGTCCATGTTCCGTATTCGAGTGTAAAGCTTCCGAAGGTGAGCTTTTTTTCGCTTGCGCTTTTGGCACGGCGCAGTAGAGCAGTTACGCGCATTATCATTTCATTGAGATCAATGGGTTTTACCATGTAGTCGTCTGCTCCGGCACTGAATCCTGTCTGTTTATCAGTGATGTCGCCTTTTGCTGTTATGATGAGAACGGGTATTTCAATTCCTGCCTCGCGGAGTTCCCGTGTTAGCTCAAATCCGTTCATTCCTGCCATCATTACATCAGAGATCATCAGATCTATATATTCTTTGTCGAGTATTTCAAGTGCGCTGTCTGCATTTTCAGCAGGCAGGGGAGTGAAGTTGTTTTTTTCGAGGGTACGGCAGAAGAGATCACGAAGCTCCCTGTCGTCCTCGACAACGAGAATACGGAACATAGTAAACCTCCAAGAGTATGTTACAACCATTATACCACATCGGCGGATCAATATCAAGAAAAAAGATCCCCGAAGTTACGGGGATCTTTTTTCAGGAAGCAGGGGACTGCTCTCTGAGAATGAAATCGATATCAGAGTTGTTTCCCAATGTGGCATCATATACGATTATGCTGCCGTCATCGCCTGTCATGGTGATCTGAGCTGTGCCGCGCTGGTATAAGTCAGCCCGCCATCCATTCGGTTCGCAAGTGGTATCAAAAAAGACACGGACAGTGTCCTCGTCCGATGATACAACCGTGTAGGAAATATCCGGATCAATTTCCTCACCGTAAATGTTTGAGGACATATAAGGCTGTCCGAAAACCTGTGTGAAGAAAAAGATGCCGAGCAGAGCCGTATTCAGTATACAGCCTGTGATAATGAGCTTTTTGTCGCTGAATATGCCGAGCACGAGTATATACATGACCACCACGCAGAATATCACTGTCAGCAGATGTCTCGGCGGCATACACAGTGTGTTGTGGAGATAGATCATGCCTGTCATAGCAAGCAGTATCAGCATCGGTGCAAGTATCAGCAGGCTGTACCATTTACGCTTTGTCACGAACCAGCCGAGAAAAGCTCCGGGGAAGGTGAGCAGAGTCTGGAGAAACCATGGTGGGTAATAGGCGAATATTCCCCAGTGGAGCCAGCAGAACGGTACTTGTACAAGATAAATGAGCGGCTGGCTGATAAGAAAGAACACGAAAGTTTTGCAGGCAGCTTCGAGCGGCTTCTTGCAGTTGGTGATAATGATTATCGCAAAGAATATCCACCACTCATAGCTTGCGCCGTTGTCTGTGAAAGAAGTGTCTTCCAGGAAAGGTATCGAGAGCAGTATTCCGGGAATGACGCCTGCGGCTGCCGAGAAGATCAGCAGCCGTTTCCACGTCATTTCAATACCGCCGAAAAGCTTTTGTATATGTTTTATCATTTATTGGGTACCTTTGAAATGCTATTGAGAAGTTCTCTGTTTTCAGCAGTGTCGCGGATATAGTAGGTCATTGATTGGTTATAAATACGGATAATTGCTATCGGCTTCTCGTTGAACATGAATGGTGTTGAAGCATTTATGAGCTTGACGAAGTTTTTATCAACTATATAATCATCTTCAGATGCACCACCATAATAGTTTGAATCTGAAGACGCGAGGGCTGTGGTTATTCCGTCAACCTCTGCAACTCCGTCCTGTGATTCGTCGTTGTAGTAATGATATTTATCTTCTCTTGTTCTGAATATATCTGTAGATGTGTAGAAGAACGGATCACTGATTATTTCTATTTCATTTGTGCTCCAGTAATCCTTACCGTTCACCTGAACACCGCCGTCTGTGATGTCGTTTCTTCCAATGGGCGACAGAGTAATATCGTGTGCCTCAAGGAATCCAATGGTATTCTCAAAGGAATCAAGTACCCAGTAATCGCTGCCGATGTAGCAGTATACGCTGCCGTTTTCAAGCTCTTCCTGAGACATTTCCATAAGGTCATTTTTATATGCGTTCCTGAACTCCTCAACGCTGTCAGCGCGGAGAGCAACAGATGTCACTCCATCACCAAGCTTGTTCTTGATGTAAAGTCTTCCGTTCTTTTTGTTATTCGGGATATATACAGAAGTGTAACCATCCTCTGATGCAGCGTTTATCAATGAGACTGCAACTTCTCTTGAAGCTATTTCTGCGTACTCATCAGAGCAGAGAACAGCTTCTACCATATCACTGAGCATAGAGCTCATGACACTATATTCTCTCATGACTGTTGAACCGTATATTGTATGGTATGTTATCTCAACGGACTGCTTGTCATATCTGTTGGTAGAGTCGTTATGAATATTCTCGGTGATGTTGTAGGTATAGTCATCGAAGTTGTAATGTCTGTCCACAGCTTCTTTGTGAAAGGCAGTGACAGCCTTTATGACGTCCTTATCACTGAATTCAACATTTGAATCTATTTCATCGGGAAGGAGTGAACTGTTATTGAGATTAACAGAAACGCTCTCGACACTGATAGCAGCAGGGACATAACGTGATGCTCCGAAGCCGTCGGTGATCCTGCATATAACGCATATCAGGAACACGACACATATTGTTGCCGCAAAGCCGACGATAGCTGTCCAGAAGCGTTTGAATCCGCGGCGTGTGATGACTTCCATAATGAACCAGCCTACACCGCAGATGATGACGCCTGCGATAGCAGCTGCAACCGTGTTGATACCTGTTGCGATAAGAAGCGAAATAATGCAGAATACAGCGGATGCACCGATCACGTAGAAGAAAGCCTTGTATACATAGGGCTTTGATACGCTCTCAGCCTTTCTGAACTTGTAGAGTAAGTAGGATGCAAGCAGGTAGACTGCGATCATAATAACTGCTGCTATCATCCAGCGGATATACATGGAATTATAGTAGCTGCTTTCTTCAATCGTACTTGCGTCATATGCTCCGATGAAGTACATGAAGAAGAATACAACTGCACCAAAAGGTGAAGTAGCTGTGAAAACAGGACTGTAGAATATGCTTTCACCGACCATACCGTAAGAGGTCGAGGTCACAATTGCGAGCCATACACAGCCGATAGTAGCAGGTATCAGAATGTTTATAGCGATATGGCTGAAGCTGACTTCAAAGGGACTGCCGCAGAATACCAGCGCGAATACGGAAACGGTGTAGAGCATTATCATTCCGACAATGGCAATGAATCCTGCCTTGACAATGGGTACAAGAGCGTCCTCCCAGAATACACTCATGTCAATGATCGCGCTGCCTATGCCGAGAATAACGAAGCTGAGTATTATGGCAATGAAGACAGGTACTATGTATATTGCCAGACCTGAAAGATAATCAGCAAAGAATCGCTGCGTATTGCTCAGGGGGAGTCCGTAGTTCATATCTGCTTTGGATTTCTTGCTAAGGTAGCTGAAATTTAAGTGTGCTATTACGATGCCGAGCAGTATGCTTGTGAGTATGGTCAGCACGGAAATGCGGCTGAACGGTAAGAGTATTGCCGCCCAGTTGTCGAGCATATCAATTTTGGTTTCGACCTCATCGATATATATAGCAATGATAGCCAGGACCGAAAAAAGCGGGAGTCCGAGAAGCTCAAGCATAAGGTTGATAATGAGCGTTTTCTTGTTTTCTTTGATGTCGGTCATAAAGCGTTTTCCGAAGAAGCTTTTAGTCTGTGCCGATGTTGTTGCTGTCATAACCGAGCACCTCCAATTCATAAATAAATATCTCTTCAAGAGTAAGCGGTATCATTTCAAGCAGCAGCGGCTCCTTTGGAGCAAATGCGGCTCTGACTGTATTTTCGTCGCCCTTTGCGATGATGTAGCAGATACTCTGTTTTCTTTCAAAGTGGAGTATCTCAAGACCTGTTGAGGCGAAGTCTTCTTTGGTGTATTCGGTGGGAGTACCGTCTGCCTTCTTAGGAAATACGACCTGTATCTTGTGTACCTCACCCTTCATGCTGTCGATCTCACGCGAGAAGATGATCTTGCCGTTATGGAGCAGGGCTGCACTGTCGCAGACCTCGTTGATCTCCTTGAGGTTGTGCGAGGAGATGATGGTAGTGAGCTGTCTGTCGAGCATGGCATCGACAAGCATCTTCTTGACGATGATACGCATTGTCGGATCGAGACCGTCAAAGGCTTCGTCAAGGAGCAGGTAATCTGTTTTGCAGGCAAGCGCGATGATAACGATAGCCTGACGCTTCATGCCTTTCGAGAAGGTATTTATCTTCTTTTTGAGCGGCAGATTGATACGTTTGCGGAGCGATTCAAACAGCTCCTCGGAGAAATTGGGGTAGTAGTTCTTGTAGTAGTTTTTGAGTTCGTTAAGTGTGTAACCGCCGAACTGTACAGTTTCATCGTTGATGAAAAAGACCTTCTGCTTGACTTTGACGTTATCGAATACTGGTTCGCCGTCGATGAGGACTTCTCCGCCCTCCTGTTTATATATGCCCGAAAGCAGACGCAGTATAGTCGATTTGCCTGCGCCGTTCGAGCCGAGGAGTCCGAAAGCTGTACCCTTTTCGATCTTCAGGTCAACTCCGTTAAGAGCGGTATAGCTGTCGAACTTTTTTACTGTATTCTTCAGCTCAATCATAGTTGTTCTCCTTTCCTGTGATTTTGGTAGATAGTATTGAGCCGCTCTGCAAGTACACGGCTTTCAATTCCTCTGTCTGCACATGACCCGACTGCGTTGTCGAAGTCATTGAGAGCTGCTCCCTGAAAAACGGAGCTGTCAGGCTTTGAGATGAAGCTTCCGCGGCCGGGAACAGAGTAGATGATGCCGGTGCGTTCGAGTTCCTGATAGGCTTTTGCAACGGTATTGGGGTTGACACCTGCATCCTTGGCGAATGCTCTAACACTCGGGAGCTGGTCATTTTCGGCAAGTCTGCCCTTTACGATGAGATTGATGATGTTCTCATAGATCTGTTCGTAGATAGGGATTCTGCTTGTAAGGTCAATAGAAAACATATACTACCTCCTCCTGTTGACTGTGTACTATATCGGATAGTACATCTGCTACACTTATAATATCACGTTTGTATATGTTTGTCAATAGCAAATCTGAAAAAACTTGAAAAATTTTTTCATGTATGTTAGCATAGAAGTGTTGCAGTTTTCGTTTTCGGATGTATATATTTATGAAGCGGTTTTGCAAGACGCTAAGGAGGCTTCAATGAAAGAAAAAGAAATAAAGCAGCTTATCCGCAGCTCTCCCGATGACGGATACCGACAGCTTTTTGAGCAGTATCACGCCTATGCACTGGCAGTGATATACCGCACACTAAGCGGAAAAGTAAGCTCAAAGGAAGCGGAGGACTGTGTCGTTGACGTTTTCGCAGATGTGATAATGCACTGTGATACCTCATCTGACGGAAATATTCAGGCATATATCGGAGCTGCCGCGCGTAACAGGGCAATAACACTCAAACGCGCAAAGGCGGCTTCGGAGTGGTATACCGTTCCGGAGGAAGCAGCAGGTGATGTTCCCGACTGCGGTACAGATGTGGAGAAAGCGGCTGAAAACTCTGAAACACTAAGGCTTGTGCTCGCAAAGATAGACGAGCTTGACGAGCCTGACCCGACTATCATAATACAGAAATACTTCTTCGGAAGAAGCTCCGCGGAGATAGCAGATATTGTCGGTATGTCGCCTGCAGCGGTGAGAGTGAGACTCAGCCGCGCATTGAAACGGCTTCGTACTGTGCTCGAGGAGCTTGGCGTAACACTGTAACAGGAGGACACTATGAAAAATGAAAAGAAACTGTCCGAGCTGATCGGTTCGGCGGACAACGAGACACTAAGAAAGATAGCAGATTCACATCCCATGCTCAGCGAAAAAAGAAAAGACGAGCTGTATGAGCGGATTTCAGCAAGAACAAAGCAAAGTGAGGAATATGCGGAAAGCGTATCGGGCGTAGAGGTACGCAGCAGCAGGGGAGCTTCACGATTTGTAGGATTCGCTGCTGCTCTTGCGCTCATAATCGGTACTCTTGGCGGAGGAGGACTGCTTCTGAAGCAGCGAATGGGCGTTACGCCTTCTGCTGAGATAGAGGACAGCGTTGATGAAGCTGATGAAGAAGTCATCATTGAGGAGACCACTGCGGAAGAAGCCGCTGAGGAGCCCGAATACGTTCCTGACTACGATTATGACAGCATTGCACGCGACCTGACTGAACGCTTCATCAAGGCTGAATCTGTAATACAGTGCTATCAGGCCGAGACAGACCCGAACGATACCATTACTTTCTATGTGTGGGATGACGGCGATGAAGAATGGTCACAGAACTATGGCGGAGAGAGAAGATTCCGCAAGGTGACTGACGAGCGTTTCTCGTCCTGTTATGACATCCTTGCATACTATAACGAAACTGTTGCTGAGTCAAAAAAAGTAGGTATCCGAAGTGGAAAAGAGCTTAACACCCAGTGTTCGATGTCAAGCTGGATTGGCGGCGATGTGAGCCAATATGAACCCGGAAGCACTGTTCACTTTAACAGAAACGAGAACTATCCCGATTCTGTCGGTGCTCTTATCAGAGCAGTTTACATTGATTACAACGGCGAGCTTTATATGAGAGACTTCAACACTGACGAATATATGGAGGAGCAGTTCTCGTCTGATCCTGTTTGCTATGACTTCACCGATAACAGCTTCATGGTATCACGCTATATGATACCGGGTTATACAAGCTATGGCGTGATGAAGTACGGCGAGGAAAAGATATACACCATTATTCTCGACAACGGCGAATGGAAGTTAGCGAGCATGGAAACAGGTGCTCAGGTAGAATATAACGCAGCTATCGGCGTACAGAGCTATCTTGAGAGCAGAGAGGAGTATAATGACATCAACATTGATGCAAGTCCGCTCATGAGGAACATGGAGGTCACAAGCTATGACAGCGAGAAGGGGCTGGCGGATGTTCACGGCATACTTCAGGACGTCAACGGTACTGACGCGATCGAGATAACAGCAACCTGTCTGGTAAGCAGGGGACATCTTGGTGTATGCAGCGCAGAAATCACGCGCCTGAACGTATATGACGGTACTCTGAAGCGTCAGTCGGTCATCTATAAGGAGACAAGAGAGGCAAACGAGTAAGAAAGCATAAAAAAAGGACTACCTTGCGGTAGTCCTTTTGATTATTTGTAATTATCAGCCCTTCTGCTTAGCTTCGATGTCAGCAAGAGCGTCCTTGCGGGAGAGATTGATTCTGCCCTGACGGTCGATCTCAGTTACCTTGACAACTATTTCATCGCCAATGGAAACAACGTCCTCGACCTTTTCAACGCGCTGCTTGTCAAGCTTGGAGATGTGAACAAGTCCGTCCATACCGGGAACGATCTCAACGAATGCGCCGAAATCCATGATACGAACGACCTTGCCGCGGTAGATAGCACCTACCTCGGGACCGTTTGCGATAGTATCAACAATCTGGAGAGCCTTGCGTGCATTCTCACCGTTGATACCGCTGATGAATACGTTGCCCTCGTCATTGATGTCGATCTTTACATCGCAGTCAGCGGAGATCTTCTGGATAACCTTTCCGCCTGAACCGATTACTTCACGGATCTTCTCAACAGGTACCTTTGTCTGGAACATCTTGGGAG
>JAKSQV010000057.1 GCA_024403935.1 Ruminococcus sp.
CTTACCTCAGCTCTGGGCTCAGGAATAGCCTTGAGCATGATCTCATCGAGAATATAGATACGAGCCTTGCGGGTCTTCTCGAAAGCTTCCTTGATGATTGCGGGAGTAAGACCGTCAACCTTGATATCAACCTGAATAGCTGTGATACCCTTGTGAGTACCGCCAACCTTGAAGTCCATATCGCCGAAGAAGTCTTCAAGGCCCTGAATATCTACCATTGTCATGAACTCGTCGCTGTCGGGCTTTGTGATAAGTCCGCAGGAGATACCTGCAACGGGAGCCTTTATCGGAACGCCTGCATCCATGAGAGCGAGCGTTGAACCGCAGATTGAACCCTGTGATGTAGAGCCGTTGGAGGAGAGTACCTCTGAAACGAGTCTGAGAGCATAGGGGAATTCCTCAACTGAGGGGATAACAGGAGCAAGAGCTCTTTCAGCAAGTGCGCCGTGACCGATCTCACGTCTTCCGGGACCTCTGCTGGGCTTTGTTTCGCCTACAGAGTAGCTCGGGAAATTGTACTGGTGCATATATCTCTTTGATTCTTCCTCATCGAGACCGTCAATGCGCTGTGCATCACTTACAGGACCGAGAGTAGCAATCGTGAGAACCTGTGTCTGACCTCTTGTAAAGAGACCTGAACCGTGTACTCTGGGGAGTACGCCTGCCTCAGCAGCAAGGGGACGAATCTCGTCGATGCCTCTGCCGTCAACACGCTTGCCCTCATAGAGCCAGTTGCGGACGATCTTCTTCTGGAGCTTGTAGATGCACTCATCGAGCATAGCGATCTGCTCGGGGTATTTTTCATCGAAATTAGCGTGAATGTCGTCTACAACGGGAGCAAGACGCTCGTCACGTACATTCTTGTCATTTGTATCGAGAGCGAACTTTACGCGCTCTGCTGCGAATGCCTCAACAGCATCAAACATATCGTGGTCAACTTCCATTGACTCGAATGCGAACTTAGGCTTGCCGATCTGCTTCTGGATGTCGCTGATGAAAGCGACCATTTTCTTGATTTCCTCATGACCTGTGAGGATGGCATCGAGCATTGTATCCTCGGGAACCTCGTTTGCGCCTGCTTCGATCATAACGATCTTCTCGGCAGTACCTGCAACAGTGAGGACGAGGTCAGTCTTTGCTCTCTGCTCAAGTGTGGGATTGAGGACGATCTCGCCGTCAACAAGACCAACGTTGATGCCTGCGATAGGACCGTTCCACGGAATATCGGAAATGGAGATAGCGATGGATGTAGCTATCATACCTGCAATTTCAGGGGAGTTGTCGGGCTCAACGGCAAGAACAGTCATAACTACGGAAACATCGTTTCTCATGTCCTTGGGGAAGAGGGGACGGATAGGTCTGTCGACGCAGCGTGAAGTGAGGATAGCCTTTTCTGTGGGCTTGCCTTCGCGCTTTGTAAAGCTTCCGGGGATCTTGCCAACGGAATAGAGTCTCTCCTCATAGTCAACGGAGAGAGGGAAGAAGTCAACGCCTTCTCTGGGCTTTGCGCTTGCAGTTACGTTTGCCATTACGACTGTTTCGCCGTAGCGTACCCAGCATGAGCCGTTTGCGAGTCCGCAGGTCTTGCCTGTCTCTACAATGAGAGGTCTGCCTGCGTAGGTAGTTTCAAAGGTCCTGTAATTTTCAAACATTGTTATGCCTCCTGTAAAAAAAATTTTTTTGCAGCGGCTTTAGCAATAAACTCTGCCCCGTCCCGATGATAAGAGAAAGGGGTACAGTTTAATGCTAAAAGCCTTATGCTGCTTTTGCTTGTGATAAAGACTTAAAGGCAGAAGGGGACAGCCCCTCTGCCTTCGCGGACGTATGATTACTTACGGAGACCGAGCTTCTCTATAACAGCACGGTATCTGTTGATATCCTTCTTCTTGAGGTAAGCGAGAAGGTTACGTCTGTGACCAACCATCTTGAGAAGACCTCTTCTGGAGTGGTGGTCGTTCTTGTGGATCTTGAGGTGAGCGTTAAGGTCGTTGATTCTCTGTGTGAGGATAGCGATCTGAACCTCGGGGGATCCTGTGTCGTTTGCACTTGTTCTGTTAGCCTCGATAACAGCTGTCTTTTCTTCTTTTCTAAGCATTGAAAAGCACCTCATTAAAATATATTTCCGCTGACGTAGAAAAGGGTGATATTTGAGGACACGCCCTGTTCCAAGTACACGGTGTATAAATTATAACATACAGAACAGCGATTGTCAAGGCTTTTTAGAGCATCTTATGAAAAAAACGGCAGGAAATAAGTTTAATAAAAAATCTAAAAAAGTATATTGACGTTATGACGGAAATATTATATAATAGAAGTGTATGAAATTCAGGAAGTGATATGATGAATTATTATGTATCTGCATCGGTACTTAGTGCTGATCTGCTGGATATCAGAAGTGAGATAAAAAAGCTTGAGTCAAGCGGAGCCGATATGCTCCACTTTGATGTTATGGATGGCATTTTCGTCAACAATATCACCTACGGACTGCCCGTTCTCGAACAGGTAAGACGCGTGACGGATATGACTCTTGATGTCCATCTTATGATAACCGATCCGATAAAATATGCCGCGCTGTTTGCTGAGGCAGGAGCTGATATCATCAGCTTTCACAGTGAAACTTCGGGCGATGTACGCGAAACGATAAAGGCTGTCAGAGCTGCTGGGGCAAAGGCTGCCCTTGCGATAAAGCCTGCTACACCTGCGGAATCTGTATATGAGTTTCTGCCTGAACTGGATATGCTCCTTGTGATGACCGTCGAGCCGGGCTTCGGCGGACAGAGCTTCATCTTTGATACTGTTGAAAAGGTACGCCGTATCCGTCAAAGAATAGACGAACTCGGTCTTGACTGCGATGTACAGGTGGATGGCGGCATCAATTACGATACTGCTCCCATTGTAAGAGAAGCAGGCGCAAACGTGCTTGTCTCGGGAAGCTGCCTGTTCGGTGCTGAGGATATGTCTTCGGCTGTAAGCAAAATCAAGGGAGAAGCCTGATGCAGATAAAGACTAAATCCGACCGCTTTATCTGGATAGATATAATGGTCACACTTCTTACTCTTGAGCTGATGGCATACTTTTATTATGGAGTACGTGCCGTTGTGCTCGCAAGCGTGTGTGCCGTTGTATCCGTCATTGCTGAGCTGGTCTGTCTCCGTTTCATGCATAGGAAATTCACAGCCGATGACCTCGGATGCGTTTCCGATGCGCTGATACTGTCACTTATGCTGCCTGCGGTGCTTGACTTCAGGATAGCGGCAATAGCGTGTGTTTTTTCGGTAGTAGCGGCAAAGAATATCTTTGGCGGAAGACTGAATATGATATTTTCACCTGCTGCGGCAGCATACGTTTTCCTTTACACATCATGGAAAAATCAACTGTTGATGTTCTCTGAGCCGCATGTCCGTACGGGCGTGTTTGAGAAGGCAAGCAGCCTTGTCAGCTCGGCGAGCAACAGCTTCAACATCAACGGCAAAATGAACGTTACTGATTTTGAGATACTTCTCGGCAGTGTCAGCGGACCTGCCGGTGCAGTAAGCATACTCCTGCTTGCAGTTGCGGCAGTCGTGCTGCTGTTCAGACGCTCTATCTCTGCCGGCGCATTTATCGGCTCGATATCAGCATCCGCTCTGATGGCACTTATCGTACCTGCTTCGGTAACAAGAGCAGCTTCAGTGAAATACACCCTCGTTACGAATATGGTGCTGTTTGCATCGGTGTACATCATCGCCGACCGCAGAATAGCTCCTAAACGCGAATACTACGCCTTTTTCTACGGATTCTTCCTTGCCGCCTGCTCGTATATCTTAGTTATAACGACGGCGAAGGAGAATGCGATAGTCATTATGTCGATACTGTTCACACCTGTTGCACTCGGCTTCAAGAATCTTGAGAAGCATATCGAGCTTGTTCAGATTGAGGAACAGAAGGAAGCAGAAATGGCTGCCGCCGCGGTAACGGACGGAGAGGAGGCTGCTGATGAAGAATAGGAAAACAGCCGTGTTTGACGGACTGCTCGGTGACAATACCGTACTTTCGGCACTCATGGTCATATCGCCTGTGATAGTGTGCGGCAATACTCTCGAGAATGCGATCGCACTTATCTATGCGTTCTCAGCAATAACGTTTTTCTCGGTCGTTCTCAGCTCGTTTGTTCCGAGAAGACTGCCGTATGCGGCAAAGATAATCTTTTATGCGGTCATTGCCTCAATAGTGTATATCCCTGTAAAGACAGCGGCAAGAGAGTTCTTCCCCGAGGTCGTTACGCGTGTCGGTATATATTTTCCGCTGCTTGCAGTGAATTCACTCATTGTCGTGCAGACGGAGGCAAAGTTCTTCCGCATGAAACGCGGAGCAATGATAGGCTCACTCGTATTCTGTATCCTCGGCTTTGATGCTGTAATGTTAATTACGGCTTTTATAAGGGAACTGCTTGCTTACGGTACTATCTGCGGCAGGCTCGTTGATGCTGATACACTGATAAGCGGTCTCGCACTGCCTTTCGGCGGCTTCATTTTCCTCGGATTGCTTTGCGGTCTGTACAGGAAGGTACGTTCGGCTGTGGGACATGACAGCGATAATACGGGAGGTGACGGAAATGTTTCTGGTAACTGAACTGTTATCGCTCCTTGCGACTAATCTCATTCTTACACAGGCACTCGGAACGAGTACGCTTTTTATCGCGGCAGGAAACAAGAAGAATCTGCTCCGCACCGCGATCGCCATTTCTGTATTCACTTCCGTGGGTTCGGGTGCAGCATACATCATCAACAGACTGCTGCCTGACGGCCTGTCAGATCTGACCCTGCTTTTCTACACACTCATAATAGGTATTATATATGTACTTCTTCTCACTGCTCTGTATTTTATCGGCAGTGAAAGCTTCGGGAATACAAGGAAATACGTTCACGTTTCGGCGTTCAACTGCGCTGTTATGGGAACGCTGTTTACCGTTACGGAAAGAGCCGACACATACCCTCAGCTCAACACGTTTTTCAACTTCGTGCTTTCGGGCATTGAGGCAGGAGCAGGCTTTATCCTTGCGGCGTTTATTCTGACTGCGGCGTACCGCAAGCTGAATTCGGCAAAGGTGCCTGCTTCGTTCAGAGGCTTCCCCGCAATGCTTGTATATCTCGGACTCATTTCAATGGCAGTCTACGCTTTAAGATAAAAAGATAAGCGTTCTACAATAATTCAGGAGAACAAAAGATGAAACGCAAACATAAAGGAAGGAAAATCTACAAAACCAAAGAAAAAAACTACTACGGAAAAAGCCCTCTCGGCAAGTTCCTTTCCGCAGCACTGACCGTCCTTCTTATCGGAGGTATCGGTTTTATAGGTTACAGCGTTGCTGAGCCGATAATCAACTACACTCAGCACAAGGGCGACAAACCTGAGGAGGATACCACTGCATCTGAGACCTTGGAAGAAACAATGCCTGAGGACACTTCTTCCGCAGCTGAGGAGCCGAAGGCTTCCGAGAAGTTTCAGGCAGCAGGACTGACACCAAATGATATGGTGAATGCGGCGGCTCTGAAGACAGCACTCAGTGCTGTACCAAAGAAGGCAGGTGTCGAGTTCGTTGAGGTGCCGCTGAAGGTAAGGGGCGGAAAGATATACTTTTCGTCTGTAAGTCAGGAGGCAAAGAAGTGCGGAGCAGTAAGCTCTTCCCTCAGACTTGAGGATATTGCAGCCCTCATAAAGGAGAGCGGCTACAAGCCTGCGGCTGAGATAAGCACTTTCTGTGACAATCAGCTTCCGACGGTTTATCCGACGGCCGGATATGTTACATCAGCCGACGGTTCACAGTGGCTGGATAATGATGTCAAAAACGGCGGAGTTCCGTGGACGGCACCGACTTCATCCGAGACTCTCGGATATGTCTCGTCCATAATCGGAGAGGTTACGGATGCAGGATTCGAGAGGATCGTCTGCACTGATATAATGTATCCGTATTTCAGAGAGTCCGACCTCTCTATGCTTGATGAGCAGTTCGGCAGGAGCGACAGGTTCCTTGCCCTGACATCAGCAGCAAATCTCTTTTATGAAAAGGCAGTATCAGGCGGCGCATCAATGTATGTAGGCGTATCGGCTGCCGATATGCTCAGAGGAAACTGCGATGTATTGCAGCCGCAGCTTCTTTCAGCAAATACAGTCGTACTGACTGTTGACGTTGATGAGCTTAAAAAGGGCATATCTGACGGGAAGATGCTGTACGAATTTGAAGGCACACCCGCCGAGGTAACAGAAAAATGTCTGAAATTCCTCAGCGACAAGCTGAAGGATTTCAATGTGACAATAAGGATAAGCAGCTCGGATGCAACATCCGAGGAGCTGATCGCAGCAAAGGAAAAGACAGCCGATTGCGGGTACACCTCGTTTGTTATCGGCTGATGAAATAATCCGATGATACGGAGAACGGAGAAAAGCTATGGCAGATAATTTTACGGTATCGCTTCAGAAGATCATAGACGAATATCAGCTTGAGGTGATCCATACACACAAAAACCCCGAGGAGATACTGATAAGCGAGAATGACGTGAATCGTCCGGGACTCCAGCTCATGGGCTTTTATGAGTACTTCAATCCCGAGCGTATACAGATAATCGGCAAAATGGAATTTGCTTATCTTTCGACTATTGACGAGAAGACAAGAAGAGAACGTTTACAGCTTCTCTTTGCACAGAGGCTCCCTGCGCTCATAATCACCCGTGAGCTTCCGTATTTCGCGGAGATGCTTGAGCTTGCGAAGGAATATGAGGTGCCGCTTCTCAGAAGCAAGGAGAGCACATCCAACTTCATGTCAGGACTCATTGCCTTCCTCAACCTCAACCTTGCTCCGAGAGTTACACGTCACGGCGTACTTATCGAGATATACGGCGAAGGTGTGTTCATTACAGGTGAGAGCGGCGTAGGTAAGAGCGAAACTGCCATAGAGCTTGTAAAGCGTGGTCACAGACTTGTTGCTGACGATGCAGTTGAGATAAGAAAGGTGTCAAATATCAGTCTCGTGGGAAGCTCTCCCGACAATATCCGCCATTTCCTTGAGCTTCGCGGCATCGGCATAATCAATGCACGCCGCCTGTTCGGTATCGGTGCTGTCAAGATGACAGAGAAGATCGACCTCGTTGTTGAGCTTGAGCAGTGGAATTCCGAGAAGGTATATGACAGAATGGGCGTTGATACGGAATATGTAAGTCTGCTCGGAGTTAAGATACCGTCACTTACAATACCTGTAAAGCCCGGACGTAACCTTGCGGTCATCCTTGAGGTCGCCGCTATGAACAACAGACAGAAGAAAATGGGATACAATGCCGCACAGGAGCTTCTCCACAGGCTCGGCATGGATTCTGACCCGAAGGAAACTGTAAGAAACTACGAATCATTCTGATATGGCTTGGTGAGATACAATGGGTAATATTAGCGAACTGCCAGCTCTCTGTGAAAGACTTGGCTGTAAATTAACCCCGGAATGCTAGCTCAGGGAATTTACGAGATTTCGCATCGGACGTCCCTGCAGAG
>JAKSQV010000058.1 GCA_024403935.1 Ruminococcus sp.
ATCGCGCTCATTGCTCATGACGCAAAAAAGGAACTTATGGTACAGTTCTGCAGCGCATACTGCGGAATACTGTCAAAGCATACTCTTATTGCCACCAACACAACCGGAAAGCAGGTCAGCGAAGCAACAGGACTTCCCATCAAGCGCTATCTCAGCGGAAAAGGCGGTGCTGAACAGATACTTGCACTGCTTTCCTGCAACGAAGTTGACGTGCTCCTCTTCTTCAGAGACCCGATCAACCCCAAATCCACTGACGTGAACGATATGAATCTTCTGAGGCTCTGCGACGTTCATAACGTTCCCGTAGCTACCAACATTGCTACTGCCGAGGCTCTTATCCTCGCTCTCGAAAGAGGTGACCTCGACTGGCGTGAGGTCGGCAATCCCAGCTTATGACCTATATGCGGTACCGTGTATGGTATCACAACACGGTACCGCTTTTATTGTCCCTGTTCAGGGACAATTTTCATGTAAGGACAAATCTCCCTATTGAATAAAATCTATCCCGAAAGGCTGAAAACTATGGCAATTAACATCAAGCGTCCCAACGGTACCGAGGACGTTCTTCCGAAGGATATCCACAAATGGTATACCATAGAGAAAATTGCGCGTGAAACCGCTGAAAGCTTCGGCTTTGGCGAATTACGCTTCCCGACATTTGAGAATACAGACCTTTTTCTGCGCTCTGTCGGAGAAACGACAGACGTCGTACAGAAAGAGATGTACACCGTTAAGGCTAAGGAGACCGAATTCACGCTTCGTCCCGAAGGTACAGCAGGCGCAATACGCGCAATGCTCCAGAACGGACTTCTGAACGAGGCTCTTCCTCAGCGTATATTCTACATGATCTCCTGCTTCCGCCACGAGAGACCTCAGGCAGGCAGACTCCGCGAGTTCCACCAGTTCGGACTTGAAATGGCAGGCAGTCCTGCTCCGTCCGCAGACGCAGAGGTCATATCCCTTGCCAAAAACATACTTGACAGGCTTGGACTCAGAAACATCGAACTGCATATCAATTCCATAGGCTGTCCGACCTGCCGCGCCAAGTATCACGAGGCTCTCAGAGCTTATTTTGATCCCCACAAGGAAGAACTCTGCGATACCTGCAAGGAGAGACTTGCCAAAAACCCGATGAGACTCCTTGACTGCAAGAGCCCAGAGGACCGCGAAATAGCAAAGGATGCTCCTGTTATTCTCGACTACCTCTGTGACGAATGCAGTGAGCACTTCGGCAAATTGAAAAAATACCTCGACAACGCAGGTATCTCCTACGTTGTAGACCCCAAGATAGTACGCGGTCTCGACTATTATACCAAGACCGTTTTCGAGTTCATCACCACTGAAATAGGCGCGCAGGGTACAGTCTGCGGCGGCGGAAGATATGACGGGCTCATTGAGCAGCTTGGCGGTCAGCCGACTCCTGCTCTCGGCTTCGGTATGGGCATCGAGCGTCTGCTCCTCGTCATGGACAAGCAGGAATGTGATTTCCTCCCGCCAAGAAAATGTGACATCTACTTCGCAACAATGGGCGATGCCGCTCTCGAGAAGGCTATGGAGCTGACACGTTCGCTCCGTGAGTTCGGATACTTCGCTGAATATGACCTCATGGGACGCGGTCTGAAGGCGCAGATGAAGTACGCCAACAAAATTGGTGCGGCGTTCACTATCGTCCTCGGAGACAACGAGCTTGAAGAGGGAAAAGCCAAGCTGAAGGAAATGGAAAAAGGCGAAGAAGTAACGATCTACCTCGGCGACAAGTTTGCCGCTTCATTTGAAGAGGTCTACTTCAATAAAATGCTTGATTTTATGGACGATGAGACAAACGGGAAAGGCTCACTCTTTTCGTTCACAGGGGAGGATAAATAAATGGACAATATGAAGGGACTCAAAAGAACGCATTACTGCGGAGAAGTCACCGAAACAGGTATAGAAGCCGTAGTTGGCGGCTTCGTTGAAAGGATCAGAGACAAGGGCGGCGTTATTTTTATCGTTCTGCGCGACAGAACAGGCGTTGTACAGCTCATGTTCAACGACAAGACAGACCCCGCTGTATTTGAGAAGGCAGCCTCCTGCCGCAGTGAGTATGTGCTCATGGCAAAAGGTAATGTCATTGAACGTGAAAGCAAGAATGACAAGCTCAAGACAGGTAATGTTGAAATATTCGTAACCGACCTCAGAATACTCTCAAAGGCTGAAACAACGCCTTTTGAGATCACTAATGAGACTAAGGTCAATGAAGAACTCCGACTCAAATACAGATACCTCGATCTCCGCCGCGCACCTCTCCAGCAGAACATCATCATGCGCCATGAGATAGCAAGGATCACACGCGAATACTTCTTCAAGAACGGTTTCCTTGAAATAGAAACTCCGATGATGATGAAGTCAACTCCCGAAGGCGCAAGAGACTATCTTATCCCCTCGCGTGTTCACCCCGGCAAGTTCTATGCACTTCCGCAGTCTCCGCAGATCTATAAGCAGCTTCTTATGATCGCAGGCTATGACCGCTACATACAGCTCGCACGCTGCTTCCGCGACGAAGACCTCCGTGCCGATCGTCAGCCCGAATTCACTCAGATAGACCTTGAAATGTCATTCGTTGATGCCGAGGATATTCAGGAATGTGTTGAAGGCTTCATCCAGCGTTTGTTCAGCGAAGTCATAGGCGTTGATGTACAGCTTCCGCTCCCGCGTCTTCCTTTTGCGGATGCAATGAACCGCTACGGCTCCGACAAGCCGGATACACGCTTCGGCTTTGAGATACAGGATATTTCCGACACAGTAAAGGACATAGACTTCGTTGTATTCAGGAATGCTCTTGAGGAGGGCGGCACAGTCCGCGCTATCAATGTCAAGAACGGCGCAGCCGTATACACCCGTAAGGAGATCGACAAGCTCGTTGAGCATGCAAAAGGAATCGGTGCAAAAGGTCTTGCGTACATTCGCTGGGCTGACGAGCCGAACTGCTCGTTCAAGAAATTCCTCGCTGACGGAGAGCTTGAAAAGATATGTGCCGCAGTTGATGCACACGAGGGCGACCTTGTGCTGATATGCGCTGACAAAACAAGAACAGTTCTTTCCACTCTCGGAGCTATCCGCCTTATCTGCGGAAAGAGACTGGAAGTCATCCCAGAGGACAAGTACAACTTCCTCTGGATAACAGAGATGCCTTTCTTCGAGTATGACGATGAGAACGGCACATGGGTCGCTGCTCACCACCCGTTCACAATGCCCATGGAGGAATGTCTTGATTATCTTGACACCGATCCTGCAAATGTCCGTGCAAAGGCATGGGATCTCGTTCTCAACGGAACCGAGCTGTCAAGCGGCTCTATGCGTATCACCGACTTTGAGCTTCAGCAGAAAATGTTTGAGGCTCTCGGAATGACAGCAGAGGAAATTGATGCTAAGTTCGGCTTCCTCGTTGATGCTTACCGCTACGCAGCACCTCCTCACGGCGGCATGGGCATCGGTCTCGACCGACTTGCAATGATAATGTGCGGAGCTGACAGCCTCCGTGATGTAACAGCTTTCCCGAAGGTACAGAATGCAAGCGAGCTCATGAGTGAGTGCCCGTCAACTGTTGATAAGGCAAGCCTTGATATGCTCGGAATAACTGTAACCGAAACAGAAGAATAAACTAAAAACTGCCTGAGCCGTTATCGGTCTCAGGCAGTTTTTATTTGTCCGTTGATGATCTGTAAAGTCTCCCCTGCCACGTATCAAGCTCGGCAAGGCGTTTGTCTATACCGCCGAGAACGGCGATCTTGTCCGCGCTCCATAGCGGAGCAATGAGCTTTCTCTTATCTCCGTCACCTGTTATGCGCTCTATTACAGTTTCAGGCGGCAGGACTTCAAGCTGACTTACAACAGTATCTATGTATTCGTCACGACTGAGAAGCGGCACACTGCCATTCTCATACATTTCTGCAAGACGGGTACCGCGTATGACGTGAAGCATCTGAAGCTTTACGCCGTCAGGAGCGAGCATGGCTGTCTGACGCGCAGTCTCTGTCATCATTTCGCGGCTCTCTCCGGGCAGTCCGTTGATGATGTGCAGGCAGATGCGTATCCCGCAGCTTTTCAGCTTGTTGTATCCCACAAGGAATTCTTCATGCGTACAGCAGCGGTTTATGAGAGATATTGTCTCGTCGTGAACAGTCTGCATACCAAGCTCTACCGTCAGTGCAGTGCGCGAACCGAGGTCGCAGAGCAGCTCCATGACATCATCAGGCAGGCAGTCTGCACGTGTTCCGATGGATAACCCTTTCACAAAAGGATATTCAAGCACCGACTCAAATATCTCCCTCAGCCTTGCCGCAGGAGCATAGGTGTTGGTATTTGCCTGAAAGTACACGATGATGCCCGCTTTGCCGTTTTTTTCGGTAATACGGGCATATTCCTTTTCAAGCTGGGAAGCCGTATCAAGGCTTCCGTCGGTAAAATAGCCGCTTCCGCCGTCACAGAAGATACATCCTCCCCTGCCCTTTGTTCCGTCTATATTAGGACAGGTGAAGCCGCAGTCTATAACAGCCTTGTACAGCTTTTCGCCGTACACAGTCCTGAAATAAGTATTCAGCGTGTAGTACCTCTTGTTGTCTGTCGAATATATAAAAGGACTTCTATTCAACGGCATTCACCTCGTTTCGCTGATAGTCACAGTCACAGCTTTCTCCCCGTATTAAACAGCGGGGAGAAAAGCTATGAGGCAGAAACTCATATATGTTATGACAATGGAAAGATTTGATGAGGAATCGGATTATGTTATTTCTACAGCTTCTGCCAATGATATGATACCGCATATCACAGCATCAGTCAAGCATTTACAATGTCAATTCAATATATGAAATGTCGAAAAAAGTCAGGCTGTTTCCGAAACTTTACATTCATGCAGCTTCCTGTACTTTTTTGTATTCAGCACTCTTATTGAATTCAGTATGAGCAGCATTGCCGTTCCTGAATCCGCAAGAACAGCAAGCCACATATTCGGGTGACCGATAAGTCCGAGAATGAGCACAGCAGCCTTGACCGCAAGTGCAACTATAATGTTTTCGTAAGAAATACGCATCGTCTTGTCTGCAATTCTTTTCGCTGTCACGACCGAATCAGGCTCTCCGCTCATAAGCACGACATCAGCAGCCTCAAGAGCAAGGTCTGAGCCTGTCCGTACAGCTCCGCCGACATCAGCTCCTGCAAGCACGGGAGCGACATTTATGCCGTCTCCCACAAACATCACACTGCCGTATTTTTCTCGCAGTGCCCTTAGCTCAGACAGCTTCTCATCAGGGAGAAGTCCTCCCCTGACTGTATCAATGCCGAGCCTTCTTCCTATCTCGGCTGCATTCTCAGGCACATCTCCCGTAAACATAGCAGCAGCCATTCCCATATCCTTCAGTTCCTTCACTGTGTCAGCCGATGTCTGCTTAACTTCGTCAGAGACAAGTATCACTCCCTCCGCTCTGCCGTCAACAGCGACATACACCGATGTTCCTGCCTCTGTGTGCGGAAGTCCGGTGGAATCTATGCTGTTTTCCTGCATGAACTTCAGATTTCCGCAGAGTACAGTCATTCCGCCGATCTCAGCCTCAACACCTCTGCCCGCTGTCTCCGAGGAATGAACGGGCTCAGTGAGTGCTATTCCGCGGCTTCGGCAGCAGTCAACTATACTCTCGGCGACAGGGTGAGTCGAGGTCTGTTCGCTGCTTCCGCACAGACGGAGAAGCTCCTCCTCACTGAAATTGCCTGCGCTTGTGATCTGTGTTACCTCAAATGTACCATTTGTAAGTGTTCCCGTCTTGTCAAACGCGACAGCTCCGACTTTGCCGAGAGCCTCAATAGAATCGCCGCCTTTGAAAAGTATACCGAGCTTTGAAGCCGCACCGATGCCTGAAAAATACGCCAGCGGCACACTCAGCACAAGTGCACACGGGCAGCTTATTACAAGGAAGGTAAGCGCGGAATATACCCAGCGCTGCCAGTCGCCTGTGATGAGCGAACCGAAAAGTGCCACGGCTGCGGCAATACCGATCACTATCGGAGTATATATCTTCGCAAATCGTGTAATGAACCTGTCAAGCTTCGGCTTTGTATACGTTGCGTCCTCGACCGCCTGTGCTATCTTTGTCATCATTGAATCGTCAGCCGCCGCTGTTGCCCTCAGACAGAAGGTCTCAGAAATGTTTATGCATCCCGACATTATGCTGTCGCCTTCACGCACAGTCAGCGGTACAGGCTCGCCGTTCACGACTGAAGTGTCGATTCGTGAGCTTCCTGATTCTACCACGCCGTCAACTGCGATACGCTCTCCGACCTTTATCCTGAGCAGGTCGCCGACAGCTATCTCATCAGCGTCTATCCGCACATACGCTCCATCGCGCAGAACATCAGCCTCATCTGCACACAGCTCTGTAATATCGGTCACAGCTTTTCGGCTGCGTGATACAGCGAGATCCTCAAACATCTCACCTATCCTGAAAAACAGCACAACTCCGACAGCCTCGGCATACTCTCCGAGCGCAAACGCTCCGAGGCCTGCAACAGTCATAAGAAAATTCTCATTGAAAATACTGCCGTTGATAAATCCCTTTACAGTAGCTCTGAGGACGTTCATGCCAAGCACAAGATATGCAGCAAGATACAGTGCAACAGCAAGCGGCAGCAGGTCGGTAAGATGATGAACGGCAACAGCAGCCGCAAGCAGCACAACTCCTGCAATAAGCGGCAATATCGCTGTACTATCGTCCGAACCATGTTCATGGCTGTGCTCATGACCGCAGTCACAGTGCTCGCCGTGATGATGCTCATGGTGTTCGTGGTGCTCATGATGTTCCGAATGTACTTTCCCGCCATCTGACAGCACTATCTCGACATCAGGCTCCACGGCGCGTGCAGCTTTGTTCATCCGCTCAAGCAATTCCTCACTGCATTCGCCTTTGACAATGACCCGCTTCAGTTGGAAGTTCAGCTCTGCCGAGTCCACCCCTTCAAGCTTATTGAT
>JAKSQV010000059.1 GCA_024403935.1 Ruminococcus sp.
ACTCTTTTCATATATTTCACGTTCAGATTCTGTCAGGTCAGAAAGTATATTTGTCATATTTGAGGCACTTGCGAGGAAAGACGAACCGCCGCCGCCACCACTAATGTTGGTGTAATTGACATATCCCTCCATAACACCGCCTGAGCCGCCGCAGTAGCCTGCGCCGCCCGCGCCGCCGTTAAGGTTTCCTGCGCCGCCTGATCCGCCGTCAGCATTAGAATCAGATATGCGGAACCAGTCATTGCCTGCGGTACTATAGCTGTAAACATTTCCGCGTAATAATATATAAGTCGGACCGGATTTGACAGCCGCACCGGGTTTATATGTACCGCCCTTACCGACATAAGCAAGGGAAGTGCCGCTTGATTTACCGTCAGAGCCCGCAAAATACGTGCCGGGAACGGCAGAATCGCTGATAGAGCCTGATGCGGAACTGCCCATTTTACCGCCGTCGCCGCCGATAGGAGAGCCTGTATGGAAGTATGTGGCATCTGCTCCGAATCCGCCGCCGCCTCCGCCGCCGCCTGCGATCATGATAAATTTGCTCATACGGTCAGCTTCGCTTGGTCGGAGTGAGCCGTCAAAAGTTCCCTTGGGGTAATAATAGACTGCGGAATAACCGCCGCCGCCTCCGACAGACATAGAACCGTCGTCACCATGAGCGCCGCCGTCGCCGTTCTGACCGCCGCCGCTGTTCTCGCGGACTGTTGAAGTTCCTTTTGTGCCGATGTTATACAGCAGAACGTCACCTTTTTTAAGCGTTACGACGCTCCATACATAGCCGCCTGCACCGCCTTTGCCTGATAAGTCTTCATATTGGTTTCCGTCACCGCCGTCGCCGCCCCATAGCTGTACGAGGTATTTGCCGGCATATGGTGCTTCATAGTAATTATCAGACGACTGACCTGTATTTGTCGGATAATATTCGTTTGAAAAATATGAAGCTGCATCAAGTGTTATAGTGTAGCTTCTGCCGCCTGCATAGGCAAGGGTACGCTTCTGATCGATCATAAAGGTGTTTTGCGTACCTTCGGCAAATGCTTTGTTTGCGTTCCCGTGAACTGTGACGATGGATGTGGAAAAAAGACAGCAGGACATAAATACTGCAGATAGTCTTTTGATAATTGATATATTGGATTGATGCATTTTCATTAATTCCGACCTCCTTTCAAAAAGGATCATTATGTATATCAATGTGGAATATTACAAATAGTTATAGTCAGATGACTCTTTTTCATAGTATATTATATCATTCCACACAGCATTAGTCAAGAAAATCAGCTATTTTTGTCATATTAAACAACATTGACAAGCCCGATACGTTGCATTTCCACAATGGAAAGTCCTGACGGTACGCATAGTAACCACAACTGTTATCCGGTTCCTGATACACGTTGTCATAGCACAAGTCATGTATACCAACTGTATACCCGAAAATTGAAATAACTTTCCCAGCCGCCTCGATAGTAATGTTTCTCACAGTTCCCTTCACCGTTTTTTGCAAAGCTCTGAATCTGCGTATCAACGCACTTTGCGAGTGTTCCAAAACTCTTTGGTCAACTATTGGTCAAGTCAAAAACCTCCCTGTTCATGCAGGGAGGTTTTTTGTTTATTTGCAGTATATCTCTATCGCACGGCTTACAAATTCAGCAGTGCCGTTTCCGCCTGAACTGTCTATATTCTGCCTGAATTCGTCATTTGCAGTATACATCTGTCCGAGAGAAGCAAGTATTTCTTTTGTACAGCGGTAGTAATTCTTCGTGATGAATTCCTGAAGCTTCCTGACCTGCTCCTGAGTTGCGCTGCTGTCGGCAGGCTTGTCACGCATAGCTCCAAATTCAGCAAAAATGGTCATAAGCCCTGCACCGATGTTTTTTTCTTCCGGAGCTGTACGCGCACTGCTTTTCTCCTCATATTCCGCGAACTCCTTTGTATCGCCCCATTCTTTTCTTGCACGGTCAGCATATTCTTCGATCCTGCTGTTGTCAAATGCATTAAAACTCATATTTTTATCTCCTTCCTTTATCTCTCGGGCAAGTCTGATTATTCCCTCAAGCCGCTGCATTTTGAGTGTCAGAAGTTCTATCTGCTGGTCAAGAGCCTTTTCCCTGTCAAAATCACGTGCATCAAGAATCGCCCTTATCTCGTCGAGTGAAAATTCCAGTTCCCGAAAAAGAAGTATCTGCTGCAGCCGCTCCAGCGACGCATCGTCATACAGCCTGTAACCTGCCTCAGTGCGCTCAGCAGGCAGCAGAAGTCCAATCTTATCGTAGTATTGCAGCGTGCGTACACTCACACCTGTCAGCTTGCTGACTTCGTTAACCGTTCTCATTGGCACGACCTCCCCGTATGCTGTTATTATATACTATAACGTTACGTCACAGTCAACCGCCTGCAATGATCTTTGTAGACCTGCACAATTTTCACATCTGAGAATTGTATACTGTGTCAGTTTGCATGGCGTGAAAGATGACTCAAATCAGAAAAAGTCTGTTTTATACACCAAAACCGCAAAAAATGGATTGATTTTTTCCTGTGGATGTTATAAGATAGACTTAAAGCAGCTTTTCACATTAATTTTCCGACTATTACGGAGGTATCGGCTATGGGCAGAAAAAATACGTTCATGTCCGCTCTTTCTGTTTTTCTCGCAGGAGCAGCGGCTTCAGCAGCTTTAGTTTTTCCGTCAGCCCCGATTGCACAGGGACTTGACGAAAACGGTTACTACTACTATGACACGTTTGAAAACGGTACATGCAACTGGGAAGGCAGAGGCGGTGCTTTTGCCTCAATATGCAGCACGGCATACGCCGGCGAAAAAGCACTCTCGGTCTCTGACAGAGGAGCTTCGTGGCACGGAGCAATGAAAGCTCTTGACCCTTCTGATTTCAGGGCAGGCGAATCATACAGCTTCAGCGTTGCTGCCTGCGGCTCTGATACCATGATGCTTTCGCTCCAGTATACCGACACTTCGGGCACGACAGTCTACGACCACATCGCCGAAGGACGTTCCTCAGGCGAATATGTCCTGCTCGCAAACACGGATTTCACGCTCCCCAACGGCTCAGACTTCATACTTTACGTTGAGACTGCTGACGGCACAGGTGATTTCTCTATTGATGAGGCTGCCGCTGCAAAGGCAGGTACGAAGATAGAGCCTCCAAAGCCTGTCATATCCATTCCCGGAGACATCAACAGAGACGAAAAGGTCGATACCTTTGACCTTGTTATCACGCGAAAGGCTCTGCTCGGCAATACGGAGCTGCCGTCCGAATACGATATTGATGCCGCAGATACAGACGGTAACGGCGAACTTGCTGTCAACGACCTTGTTATACTTTGCAGGTTCGTTCTCGGACAGCAGACTGACTTCCCGAAATCGACCGCTACAACAACTACCGCCTCCACCACTGTTCCTGCGACTACCACAGTCGCTGCGGCAGACTACATGGCAAGCATACGCGACAAGATAACAGTGAATGTTCCCTCGTCGGTATTGTCAAATCCGCAGGGCAAGGTCGAGCATATCACATACTTCTCCAAAAAAGCAAACCGCAACAAGGGCGCAAACGTATGGCTCCCGCCCGGATATGACACAAGTCAGAAATACCCTGTGTTCTATGTCAACCACGGATACGGCGGCGATGAATCCGCAATGCTGAACGGCATGGGAGTACGCGAGATAGCTACAAATCTCATCAAAAGCGGTGATGCCGTTCCGATGATAATCGTATTTACCAATCAGTACACCGATCCCAACCGCGCTACTCAGAGCGGAAACGGTCAGGCAGATGTTCCCGGCTATGACAACTTTGTTGAAGACCTCCCTGACAGCCTGATGCCGTATATCGAATCCCACTATCCCGTCAAGACAGGCAGAGAAAATACCGCTGTTGCAGGATTTTCAATGGGCGGCAGAGAGGCACTCTATATCGGTATACGCTGCTGTGACAAGGTCGGATACATAGGCGGCGGAGCTCCTGCTCCCGGAATATTCCCGACAAGAGACCAGATAATGAATCACCCGGGCGTAATGAGCAAGGATGATATGAGGATCGATCCTCCGTATTCTCCCTATCTGCTGATGATCGCAGGCGGCACGAATGACACGATGGTCAATGATTATCCGAAACAGTACAGTGACCTGTTCACCCAGCACGGAACCGAAAACATCTTCATCTCTGTTCCGGGAGGCGGTCATGACAGCCGCACTGTCATTCCGCTGATGTACAACTTCATAAGGTTCCTGTTCAAGGCAGCATGAGTTTAACGCTGCATTCAGGTACAACAAAAACAGCCATAGGATGTCCTATGGCTGTTTCTTTTTATTTTCCTGTTTCTCTCTTTATCCTGAAGTCCACGGAACGCTTGAGATATTCAAGGTATTCCTCATCGCGGCACATCGCCTTGCCGGTATCGTCGGAGAGCTTAGCTACCGGTCTGCCGTTTACATACTGGAGCTTGATGACAATATTAAGTGCCTCTTCCTCAGTGTCGTTTGAACAGAACGTTCCTATGCCGAACGACACCTTTGCCTTGCCGCAGAAATACTCATAGAGCTTCTGTGCCCTGTCAAAATCAAGGCTGTCGCTGAACAGCAGGAGTTTTGTCATCGGATCAACTCCGAAGCTCTTATAATGCGCTATTATCTTCTCGCCCCATGCGTAAGGATCGCCGCTGTCGTGACGTACACCTGTATAGTTATTGACCATAGAGCGGTTGAAATCGAGCAGGAACAAATCGGTTGTTACCGTATCCGTGAGTGCAGTACCGTTATCTCCGTCGTATTCGTCATACCAGTCCTTCATGGCATAATGATTCGTATAGGCAAGAGGGATGGAATCTATTCCCTGATACATCTGCACAAATTCATGCGCGTATGTACCGATCGGAGTAATGCCGTACTTCATTGCAAGATAGACATTTGACGTACCAACACACTTGTCTGTCTCGGTGGCAAGACGCTTCACAACGACATCCTCCCACTCACGAGAAAGCCTTCTGCGGCAGCCGAATTCAGCAAACTGAAATGTATACGTTCCGTCATTCAGTGCCTTTATCTTGGCATCAAGACGCTCCTCTGCGGACTTTCTCAGTTTCTCGTAGTCATAATTCATGCGGAAGTATACCTCGTTGACTATCTCAAGGAGGTATATCTCAAACTGCATTGCTGAGAAGATAGGACCATCAACAACGATCTGAAGCTGTCCGTTCTCGTCAAGCCCTGCGGTAACATAATCGCGGATAGGTCTCCACAGGCGCAGGAACTCAACATAGTCGTCCTTGATAAAGCGTATGGAGCGCAGGTAGTTCAGCTCCTCCTTCCTGAAGCTGAGAGAGCAGAGATGATCTATCTGGTCATTTATCTCCTGCACCATTTCAGGAGTGAAAACAACATTTTCGTTTCGGCACTTGAAGTAATACTGACCGCAAAGGTCGGTGTGCTTATGAAAAATGACCTGATCCATATTGAATTTGTAAAGGTCGGTATCGAGCAGTGATTCAACTATTGGCTGAAGCTTCATGATGATATGTCCTTTCTGTTCGGCAGTCTGCCGTTCATTCATCTTATTGGCTACAATTATACTCCAAATACGCCGTTTTGTCAACACGATCTCCCCTGTTCCGAACGTCAGTCCGAAAGCTTCTGCACCCTCAGCAGGCGGCTTCGTAATGGGATTCACTGATATGCCTGTTGCCTCTACGGAGCGTGGATTGACTTTTTTGCACAGGTGCGCTACAATAATGATACGGAGAGGTGATAGATTTGGACATGAACAGAACAGGTGCGCTGATACGTCAGCTCAGAACGGAAGCACTGCTCACGCAGAAGGAGCTTGCCGAAAAGCTGTGTGTGAGCGACAAGGCAGTCTCCAAATGGGAATGCGGCAACGGAAGCCCTGACATCTCGCTGCTTCCTGAGCTTGCGGACATTCTCGGGACAGACGTTCAGACACTTCTGACAGGTCAGACTGATAAAAACAAGGGTGATAACGGCAATATGAAAAAGATAAGATTCTATGTATGCAAAAGCTGCGGCAACATCATCACAGCTACCTCCGAGGCTTCTGTTACCTGCTGCGGAAACAGGCTTGCGGCACTTGAGCCGCAGAAGGCTGACGAAGAAGAAATGCTCCGCGTCGAGGACATCGGAGGAGAGCTTTTCATTTCCTCTGATCATGAAATGAAAAAGGACCACTATATCTCGTTCGCGGCTTATGTCAGTGACAGCTCAGCAACGGTCTACAAACAGTATCCTGAGTGGGATATGCAGATACGGATGCCGCTTGTCCGCACAGGCAGGCTCGTATGGTACTGCACAAAGCACGGATTGTTCTATCAGAACATCCGCAGAAGATAGAATTGAAGAGCTGTGCGCTCCCCGTATATAAGTTTTGCCCCGAAGCATTATCTGCTTCGGGGCATTGTGTTTGTTCTGAACTGCAAGTATGTTAAAGGAAAATTTAAGCAGGTTCGACAAACTGAAATTTATATAAAAGATAATAATTCTCTCATTTTAGGTGTTATATACCAA